>JAEOSI010000238.1 GCA_016840425.1 Candidatus Wukongarchaeum yapensis | reverse complement strand
GGAGCAAATGCCTGAGAAAGCATATAAGATATATAGATATTTGAAGGACGAAGATTTTGATGCTATTTATGATGATTCTGGACAGATAGGTCGAAGATACGCACGTGCTGATGAAATAGGCATACCTTACTGTGCCACTGTGGACCACGAAACTTTTGAGGATGATACTGTAACGATTAGAGACAGGGATACAACGAGACAGGTAAGGGTACCCGTTAAAGAGCTTCAAGAAGTTCTTAAAAAACTTTTAAATGATGAAATAAAATTCGAAGAATCAGGAAACCCCATATCAACTAAATAAAAGAATAGAATGCCTCGCGAAACTGGTCTTTTCTATTCTGTTTTTACTACTTTTATTCTTGGTGGTCTTACTCTTATTAGAATGCGGCTTCCGCAGTGGGGGCATTTCACGCCTGGCATGGTTTTAAGTTCTTCTCGTGAAACGGCTCTTTTGCAATGCCGACATACATATTCTGCATAAGCGCTCATAAGAAACAGAGCTCCTAATTTTATTTTGCAGTTAGTTAGTTTTTTATTAACACTTTTTTTAATCTTTAATGCTTTTTAAGGGTATGTTTTCTTTCTTTAATGCTTTTTCTGTTTTTTTATGATTTCTCCCCCTAGTAGGCGGTCTGAAATTATTTCTGTAATTAGGACGTTGACTTTTTTTCCTTGGAGGTGTCCAGCATCTTTAACAGCTATGAGGGGGCCGTCTTTTATGGGGCGACCTACTCCTGTTGAGGGGTTGGAAAAGCTTTGCTCTGTTATTAGTACTTCGAGGGTTTTTCCGACTAGGTGTTTTTTTTGTTGTATGTTGACTTCTTTTGCAGCTTCTACGATCATTTTGCTTTCTTCGTTGTAGATGGCTGCGGGGGGTTTGGGGTAGGAGTGGAGGGCGGACATTGGTAGGGGTTTAAACCGGTAAACAGTTATTTTGTCTACGCCAATTTTTCCAAGCTTTTTTATTAGGTTTACTGTTTTTTCTACGTTTTTACTGTTTTGTCCTGGTAGGCTGTGAATGAAGTATACGTGCGGTTTGAGGTCGTATTTTATACATATTTCAGCGGCTTTGAAGGCTTCCTTCGGGGTGGATGGGCGGCCGAGTTTTTCTGCCTGGTCTGGACAGCCTGTTTCGCACCCGATGTTAAGGGTTGTTTCTGGGAGATATTTTGCGATGATTTTTGCGGTTTCTTCTGTGAATAGGCATGGTTTGATGTTCTCTACGGAGATTTCAGTTGTGTTAAATTGGGAAACTTCTCTTAGAAGGTTTTTGAGGGCTTCAACGTTTGCTTGGGGAGCTCTTGGATCTGTTAGGGGTTGGGGGTAAACGAGGGTGTCTCTTCCGTAATCTAGGAAGTCAGGGGCGCTTAAAACTATGCGTTTGCATCCTAAAGAGGCTAAAGCTTTTATTTCTTCAACTATTAGGTTTAAATCTTTTGATCTTGCAGGACCGAAAAGTGATGGAACGCTGCAAAAACCACAACCTGGCGGGATGTTTTCAGGGCAGTTAAAACGGGTTTCTAAAGGGCCGGTTCTACATTTTTCGCAATTTTTGCATGTTTGGTTTAAACCGATTTTTGTTCGGTAATAATTGCTGCATCCTCGAACTATCTCGACATATACTTTCTTTGCGTTATACTCGGGATAATCTTTGATGTGGATAGTAGATGCTTTAAACGAGTTAAGGTCTTTTTTGGAGGAAGCGGGTCTAAGCGGGTTGATTTTATAAAGAGGCTTTTTTTGCTTATCTTCATTGTTTTTAAAGGCGATTCCTAAGATTTCATCGAGTTGTTGTAAAGAAGGCAATTTACCGTCTTTTAAGCCATGTTTTAAGAGTTCTTTTAGTGTAATTTCTGCCTCGCCTATAACCGCGATGTCTGCGCCGATTTTTAAACAAGTTTTTGGATCGGAAGCTATGGGACCCCCCACTATCACAGGAGCGCTTTGTTTGACTTTTCGCCAAAACTTTATAGAACGTTTCACAGTTTTTCGATCCATAGTCATGGCAGAAATTAATAAAACATCTGATTTTTTGAGGAGTTTTTGCTTTTTTTGCGGTTTTTTAAAGAGGAGTTCAGCAGGAGTTATTAAAGCGGGGTAACCGCAACTTTCAAATATGCCTGCTAAGGTTCTTGGACCTGCACCAATAACGTCCCTTGTGAATCTTTTGATACCTGATCCGTGGGCTAAAGCATCCATGATCAAGAAAGAGGTCATTGTAAGTCAAAATATAACGGCATGAAACTTTTAAAAATAAAACTAAAATAAAACTAAAAAGCAAAAGTTATTTAAAAATAAAACTACAATTAAGAAGTGAATTTGAAAAATATTTAAAAATAAGACTTTAATTAATTGGACAGGTGAATTTTTTAGTTTTTAGGAAGGTGTTATGTTCTGTCTACACAGCAGGCAATATGTAAAGTATGCGGTCTCCCTTTAGAGCTTTGTATTTGCCAACAGATAGCGAAGGAAGAGCAACGGATTCGAATTTTTTGTGATAAGAGAAAGTGGGGGAGAATGAGTACAATTATCGAAGGTATTAATGAAAAGGATGTTGACTTAAACGTCCTAGCAAAAGAACTAAAGACTAAACTGGCTTGCGGAGGAACCGTTAAGGATAAACGTATAGAGCTTCAAGGAGATCACAGAGAAAAGATATTAGAAATCTTGGCAAAAATGGGCTATGAGGTCGAAAACATAGACATAAGATAAACGAAAACAGGGAGAAAATAAGGAAAAGAAAAGGTTAAAACAGTCCCTCTAGAAAACTAAGTATAAATACCGTATGGAGTCATTGGTGGGCTCAGTGGGCATACTAAAACGATTACTTGGAAGGAAGGAAAAAAGCAAAGAAAAAACTTCTAAAATCGCTATTTGTCCCGCTTGCGAAAAATCGATAGTAGAAACGGTTCCAAGCAGCATTAGCGGTTGGCTTGTACCTCCCCAGTATTATTGCCCTAAATGTGGTTATATTGGCCCTATTTACTTAGAAATTGAAGTGGAAAAAGAAGTAAAAGAAGAAGTAAAAGAAGAGAAAAATGGGGGATAGAGTTAGCATTAGG
>JAEOSI010000052.1 GCA_016840425.1 Candidatus Wukongarchaeum yapensis | reverse complement strand
TCCCATTTGTCGAAAAGTAATGGTTTGTCTGGGATTGTTATTATTTTGGGTATGAACGTAATTTTTTCTTTTGATTGTTGTTTTTCTTCTTTTTTTCTTGGTCTTCCTCGTCTTTTTGTTTTTCCCGTTGTTTTTTTAGTCACAAAAACCTGCTCCTTTTTGTTTTTGCAGTTTCTTACTACTTCTTTTGTATTCTTTAGAGGTTTTTTGGTAAAATGATATAAAGGTTAAAAATTTTTATTTCGTTTTTTTATCTCATTGGTTTCTCTTTTTTCCCTGTTATAATAGCGTTTAGTGAAACGTCATTTACTTTTATTACTTGGTAACGTACGCCTGGTATGTCTCCTTTACTTCTACCTCGTGCTCCTCCTATTCCTTGTATAACTACGTCATCATGTTCGTCTACAAATAATAGTCCTCCATCGCCTGGAACAAATGATGTAACTTGTTTTCCGTTTTTTATAAGTTGTACTCTTACACATTTTCTTATGGCGCTGTTTGGTTGTTTTGCTTCAACGCCTACTTTTTCAATCACTATCCCTCGAGCTTGTGGAGCGCCTCCGAGGGGGTCAGCTTTAACATCTAATTTTAACATTCGTCGTTTATAGTATCTATTACTCCATCGTCTTTTTTGCCTGTCTTGTTTTAATTTTCTTGCTGAAAACATGCCTTTTGGCGCCTTGTTTTTACCCATTTTAGTTTTACTCCTTTTTGATTTAGCTGAATTTTTAGTTTTATTAGTAGTATTTTTTATTTTTCTTTCCATTTTGAATTAAGACATTTTTTATGTTATTATCACGTCTTGGATATCAAGGTATCTTCGCGCAATTATTCTTGCTTTTTCGACGTTTCTCCCCCCTTTCCCTATCGCGACACCTCTGTCTTTTGCGTCTACTGTGACTATTGCCACTTTTCTCCCGTCTTTTCTTTGTGTCATTGATACCGTTTTTATACGGGCAGGTGCCAACGCTTTTTTTACAAGTTCCTCAGGGATTTCAGCGTATTCTACTACATCGATATTCTTTTTAAGTAACTCTTTTACTCGTTTTAAATTACTTCCTTGTCTTCCGAGCGCAAGTCCCATATCCCCTTCCTTTACTATAAATATGATACGATTGAGTTTTTGGTCTATTATACAGTCTTTTGTATGGGCGCCTGTAGTTGTTTCGAATATATTCATCATTTGCATTTCTTCGTTGGTTATTTTTACGCCTGAAGCCATCTTTTTTTGTCTCCTTTTGTTTTGATCTGTGGTCATGTTTCTTCACTAATTTTTAATATATCACTTGATCCTGGATCAATAATTGTTAAGGCTTCTACAGTATGCGGTCTTAGACACGCTGTGCCAAGCTCCCAGCTTGACCCTTCATAAGTATAAGTTAATATGTTTGTGTCTTTTACGCGTCTAATTATCTTTTCTTCTAATTCTTTTTGACAATTTTTTGCAATTATTATCATTTTAGCATTTTCTGTTCTTGTTGCTTTTATAGCCGATTTTATCCCAAATTTTACTTTTCCACTTTGAACTGCTACTTTTATTGCATTGTTAATCTCTATCGGCATTTTTTTCACCGTCTATTCTTTTGGTTTTTTGCTAAAAGTTGGTATTTGGAGGAGCTCTACTGTGCCTGTTCCTACTGGTACAATTTGCCCTACAATCACGTTTTCTGTAATTCCTTTTAGTTCGTCTATGTGTCCTGCTATACTTGCTTCTAATAAGTGTTTAACTGTTACCTCAAACCCTGCGCGGGCTAAAACACTTTCTTTTTCTCCACTTATACCATGTCTTCCTATTTGCCTGATTTCTCCTGTGTATGTCATTAAATCTGCTATCAACATTATGTGTCTTATATCGACATTAAGACCTTGTTCTTCTAATACATGCATCGCTTCTCTCATTATAGCATTTCTTGCTGCTTCTATTCCTAGTGTACTCGCAATTTCATGTATGTTGTTTGTTGTTGTCCGTGTATAGTCTACCCCCGGTGTTCTTAACACTTCGGGGAGGTTTGTTCCTTCAGTATGAAGGACCCATTCTCCTTTGTTAAGGTCTTTTTGAATGACTATTCTGTTTATATCTTTCGCTCCTTTTACATGAATTTTTTCGATTTTTTCTAAAAGTTTTTGCATTTCTCCGAAAGTTTTTCCTTCTAAATCGATTGTTATCATGAATTTTTCTGGGTTTGCTTGGACTTTTTCTTTTCCCATTTTTCCTCTTACTTTTTCTGCTACTTCTTCGAAGGTAACTTCTCTGTCTTTTAAGAGTTTTTCATCCAGTTTGATATTTATTTGATATGTTGCTATGTCGATTTCTACGTTGGAAGCTACTCTTTCTACCGTAATCATTTCAAGTTTTTTAGCAACTTCTTTTGCCTTTTTTTCTTCATTGTTGTGCTCTTCGTCCAAATAGATGGTCATTGTTGGTGTTGAAGGATTTTTCCTCGCATCCACTATTTCTATCAATCTTGGAAGTCCTAATGTAACATTAAGTTCGGCGACTCCTGCATAATGGAAAGTTCTAAGCGTCATTTGTGTGCCTGGTTCGCCTACTGATTGAGCAGCAACAATCCCTACCGCCTCTCCCGCTTCAACTAATGCTTTTTTATAATCTTTTATTACCTCTTTTATAACAGTTTCAATCTCTGTTTCTGAAAGTTGGTATTTTTCTATTTTATCCTCTACTTCTAAACGTATTTTTATACAGGTTTCTTTTTCTAGGTGATCTAATAGTTCTTTTATTTTCCCCTCTATTTTGGGGTTTTCCTCCTTTTGTATTGTTTTACTTCCCACTTAAACCTTCTCCTTTCGCTTAGTGAGGACAAAGTTTTCAATAATCATGTCAACATCTACCGCTTTACCATAATCTGATTTTGAAGGATCAATGCCATCTTCTCCGAATTTGAACTGAATAATGTCTCCTATAGCATTTCTTATTGTTCCATCATATTCTGCTTTAAGATCTTGTAATGCGTTTATAAGCCGTCGTTGCATATAACCTGAAGTCGATGTTCTAACTGCTGTATCAACAAGTCCTTCACGTCCGCCGCTTGCGTGGAAGAAAAACTCGATGGGTGCAAGGCCTTTTCGAAAACTTGATTCCACAAATCCTCTTGCTTTTGATCCAATATCCCCTGGTTTAAAATGTGGCAACGTTCTGTTCTTGTATCCTCGTGAAATCCTTTCCCCTCTTACTGATTGTTGTCCTACGCAAGCGATCATCTGGGCTAAGTTTAAAGCGCTACCTCGTGCACCACTTTTAGCCATTATTGCTATAGGATTTTTAGGATTAAGATATTCTGAAGTAATGACTTCTCCCGCGGTATCTCTTGCATCTGATAATTCTTGCCTTATCTGCATTTCCAGCGTTTCTTCTTCTGTTCTTCCTGGTAATCGCTCCAATTCGCGTTTTTCGAAAGATTTTATTAGCACTAAGACTTTTTTCTCTTTTTCTTCTATAATGGCACGAATTCTCTCTTGGGCCTCTTTGAGTACCGCTATATCTCTTAATCCCATACTAAAACCGTGCCTACTGATAAAAGCGATAAGTAGTTTTCCTAAAGAATCTAAGAACCTTCTTGCTTCGTCTGATCCAAACTCTTTTACTATTCTATGTATCATATTTTTTGGTTGTTGGGCTCCTAATGTCTTTCTATCTAAAATGCCGCAAATTAGCCTTCCGTCCTTTACCTTGACATATGCATCGTAAGGACAATTTTCTTCTTTACATGTTTCACAATGGCGACAGTTATTTGCTTTCAAAGTCATATTTAGCCCTTTGGGTATGATTAAACTAACAATTTGTTTGCCCGACCACATAGGTTCTGGTTCCGCTACTTCTGGTGGCGGTAGCGGGCCTGAATATCCTGCTGCTAACAGTAGTTGACATGCTTCTTTTTTCTTTAAAAATGTGTCTTTTTTGCTCAGTAAAAACGCTGAGGTAATATAATCCTGAATAGCGCCTATAATGGGGCCCCCATATCTTGGGCTTAAAATCTGCTTTTGAACTAGCATTAATTCTAATGCTTCTGCTTTTGCCTCTCCTCCTTGAGGTATATGAGCGTTCATTTCGTCTCCATCAAAATCTGCATTATATGGTGGGCAAACACAAAGGTTTAACCTAAATGTTCTGTGAGGCATTATTTTTGCCATGTGTGCCATTATTGACATTCTGTGAAGGGATGGTTGCCTATTAAAAAGTACAAGGTCTCCGTCCCTGATGTGTCTTTCAATGATATATTTGGGTTCAAGGGAATCTGCAATGGTTTGTTTGTCCCTAACAAAGCGAAGATCTATCCTCCTACCATCTGGGCGAACAACATAGTTTACACCTTCAACTTCAGCGGGTCCTGCCAAAACTAACCTTTTTAAGGCTTCAATGTTCCAGTCTGTAACTTTTTCTGGAACTGTTAATATTTTTGCTATTTCTTCAGGAATTCCTACCTCATTTATGCTCAAATTAGGGTCTGGTGAAATAACTGTTCTTGCAGAAAAATCGACTCTTTTGCCAGATAAATTGCTTCTAAACCGTCCTTCTTTTCCCTTTAATCGTTGAGTTAATGTACGTAGAGCTCTTCCTGATCTGTGTCGTGCGGGAGGTATTCCTGATACTTCATTATCCAGCAAGGTCGTAGCATGATACTGTAACAGTTCCCATAAGTCTTCTACGATTAAACTAGGTGCACCTGCTTCTATGTTTTCTCGTAGTTTTTGGTTTATGCGTATTATATCGACAAGCTTATGAGTCAAGTCGTCCTCGCTACGCACTCCTGATTCTAATGTAATGCTTGGCCTTATTACTACTGGCGGGACAGGTAAAACTGTCCAAATCATCCATTCTGGCCTTGCTTTCTCTGGGTTTATCCCCATAAGCTCGCAATCTTCGTTATGTATTTTTTCTAACCATTCTCTGATCTCTAATGAGCCTAATTTTTTAGGACCTTCTTCTGTTTCTTCATAAAATGTCGTTGGTTTTTCTAACCTTATTTTGTTTTGTTTACTTTCACAATAGGGACATGTCTCTGTTCTAGCTTTTTTTAGTACTTCATCTACTACTTTTGTTTCTGTTTGTCCGAAAAGTTTCATGGTTTTATGAAGTCTTTTTCTAAGTTCTTTTTTCTCTTCTTCAGAAAGTTTTAACCGACTGCATTGTCTGCAAGTCGCTCTAAGAATTTTATAAATTAATTTGGCATATCCTACATGGATTACGGGTCTAGCTAACTCAATATGCCCAAAATGCCCCGGGCATTCGCCGACACGATTTCCGCATGTTTTACATCTTTGTCCTGGTTCTATTGTGCCTAATCTCCCATCCATCAAGCCTCCTGTAATCGGTAATCCGTCTTCATCATATGTGTCTGCTGTAATTATTCTAGCTACACTCATTTTCCTAATAGTGTCTGGTGTCATGAGACCGAACTCAATCGCTTCAACCTGCTTTGTGGGCATTAAACTCATTTTTTACTATCTCCTAAACGTTATTATTTTTTTCTTGAATTTCGTAATATCAAAACTTTAAAGTTAATTTTTCTCTTTTCTAAGGTTACTTTGATCATGCTTTTTCTTTTAATCTTAGTCTAGGCGCTATTCCTAAACTCATAAGTTCTTGTAGGAGAAGCTTAAACGCATAGCTAATTTCTATATTTGCTATTTTTGCCCCTATATCACATACCGGGCAATAATATCGATCTCTACTCCTATCATAAACTGCTAGAAGTCCACATTTTTCACATATTAGTGCCTCTACTTTATCACTTCCCTCCAATAATCTTTCCTTTAATAGTAATGCTGCTCCATGGCCTATTAGGCAGTCTCTTTCCATTTCTCCAAATCTCAGTCCTCCTTCTCTTGCTCTTCCTTCTGTTGGTTGTCTTGTAAGTATCTGTATAGGGCCCCTTGGCCTTGCATGTATTTTGTCTGCTACAAGGTGATGTAGTCTTTGCATATATACTATTCCCATATATATTCTTGCGGGGTATTTTTCCCCTGTTATGCCGTCGTATAGTGTTGTTTCTCCTGCGGGGTGGTATCCGTGTTTTTTCAGGGTTTTTTCTATCTCTTTTATGGTTATGCCTATGAAGGGTGTTCCGTCTGCTGGTTTTCCTTCCATGGCTGCTGCTATTCCTGTTGCGCTTTCTATAAGTTGTCCTACAGTCATCCTTGAGGGCATAGCATGCGGGTTTATTATTAGGTCGGGTACTATGCCGTCTTCGGTAAATGGCATATCTTCTTGCGATGCTATTTGCCCTATTACTCCTTTTTGCCCATGTCTTGAAGCGAATTTGTCTCCAAGGGTTGGTTTTCTATCGTCTCTTATCTTGACTTTTAATAGCCTGTTTCCTTCGTTTGTTTCCGTTAATATTACTGCGTCTACTACTCCTTTTTCTCCATGACGCATTGTTATGCTTGTTTCTCTTCGGTTGGGTGTTGGTATTTCAAACCTTGCATATTCTTCTATGAACCTTGGGGGTGATGTTCTCCCAATAATTACTATGCCTCCTATTACTTCTGTTTCAGGTTCTATTATTCCGTCTTCATTCAGGTATCTGTAGGCTTCAGGTATCCTATATCCTCTAATATCTTTGGTAGGTATCTCGAATCGATCTTCTTGACCGCCTGGATATTTTCTTTCTTCCGCGTCATATGTCCTGAAAAATGTGGATCTTGCTAATCCTCGTTCTATACTTGCTTTATTAATAACTAATGCGTCTTCTATGTTGTATCCTTCGTAACTTAAAACTGCGACTACGAAGTTTTGTCCTGCTGCTCTTTTGTCGTATCCTATTAGATCTATTGTTTGAGTTCTTACGATTGGTGTTTGGGAGTAGTGAAGTAGGTGCGCCCTTGTATCTACCCTTATTCTGTAGTTTGGTGCGTATAATCCTAGTGCTTGTTTTGCCATTCCTGCTTCGTATGTGTTCCTAGGAGATTGGTTATGTTCTGCAAATGGTATTAAGGATGCGCTTACTCCTAATATGAATGCTGGCGAGATTTCTACGTGTGTGTGTTCTTTTGTTATTTCATTGGGCATGACAGCTATGTATGCATTTTCTTCCTCTTCAGCGTCTAAATATTCTATTATCGCGCTCGCAATAAGGTCCTTCCATTGAAGTTTTCCTTTTCGTATCATCTCTATGTGTTTTTCTTCTAAGAGGTTTTTTCCATCTTCTATTGTTACTAATGGTCTTCTTACTCTTCCTGAATCGCAGTTTACTATCACTTCTTTTTCTTTCGGATGATACGCAATATTTATTTCTTGGCTTATTTCCTCCCTTCTCCTGCTTTTCCTTATTTCGTTTATTAATTGTTCTGGTTTTTCATGTGTCCCTACTAGAGTCCCGTTTAGGTATACGCACGTTTTTCCTTCTGGATATTCAAGCCTCTCTAAAGGCTCCATGCCCCTTTCTACCAGTATTTGTAATACTCGTTTTTCATCTGTTCCTTGACTTATATGTGCCATGAGTGCTAAGTTTTTCACGAGTCCACAATTTGGTCCTTCAGGTGTTTCGTTTGGGCATATTTTTCCCCATTGTGTGGGGTGAAGATCTCTTGCTTGGAAGTGGGGTTGGTTTCTACTTAAGGGGCTAACTACTCTCCTCAAATGGCTTAACATTGATATGTAGTTTGTTCTATCTAATAGTTGTGATACCCCTGTCTTTCCCCCTACCCAGTTTCCTGTTGCCAAAGCGTGGCTGATTCTGTCTGTTATCACGTCTGCTCTTACTGCTGTTTTAAGGTTGGGTGTTTTTCCGCGTATTGACGCTCTTTCTGTCTGATATTTTATGTCTCTACAAAGGCTATTAAATGCTACTCTGAATAAGATTTTTAATAGGTCTCCTGCTAATCTTAGCCTTTTATTGGAGTAGTGGTCTTTATCGTCTTCTTCTCTTATTCCCAGGTATAGTTCTATTATGCTTCTTGTCATGATCCCTATAAATCGAGCTTTTTTTAGCTTGCTTTCGCTAGTAGTTCCAAGATGTGGTAATAGATACCTGTTTAAGACGTTTTCTGCCCTTTTTATTCGATATTCTTGTGTTTGTCCTATTGCTACCCTTCTCCCTATATAATCTAAAGCTTCTTCTCCATCTGATACTTCCATACTTTCTTCTATTGAAGGCAGCAGCTCTTTTTGGATATCGGGATTAAGGCCTATCGCTTCGGTTATTTCTTTATCTGTTTCGAGGCCTAAAGCTCTCAGGTGGATTATTAATGGGATTTTCTGAGGTAAACCTGGCGCGTTTACGCTTATCGTTCCATCTTTTTTTCTTTCAATGGTTAAGGGGGTTCTTACCCCTCCTGCTGTAGAAAGAACTTTTGCCCTGCTTGTTATGTTACTTACTCCTCCCACATTTTCAACCAATATTTTATTTGGAGCTAAATCTTCTTGGGTGACTAAAACCCTTTCACTTCCACTTATTATAAAATATCCTCCAGGATCTTTTGGATCTTCTCCTATTTTGATAAGTTTTGAAGGGGGCATATTACTGGTTATACATTTTTTTGAACGCAACATTATAGGCATCATGCCTATATATACACGAACTTGTTCTTCTTGTGTTTGTATTCCATTCTGTTCATAGACTGGCGTCATGTAGAGATAAACTGGGGCGCCATAAGTTAGGTTTCTTATTCGTGCTTCCATGGGGTATATTGGTCTAGTTGCTCCATCTGCCTCCCTTATTTTTGGTTCTTCTATCTCTATCCTGTCGAGTCTTATCATAAAGCCCTCTATATCAGGTTCTATTTTTCCTACTTCTTTTACTATTTCTTGCATTCCATGAGTAATAAAATCATCAAAACTATCGAGTTGTTGTTTTACTAAACCAGTATCATTTAACATTACATTTAAAATATCCCACACTTCATTTTTAGTTCTCATTTAATAAGGCACCTCTCGCCCATCTAAAATTATTTTATAATCAAAATTATTAATTAGAACTTATTTTTCATTTCACATTGAAACTTCAGATTGCTCTCTCTTTAGTATTCTGGGAAGTAAAAAAAGCATCGCTACGATAATCTTTTTGTCGCCACCCTTACAATCAATAAACCATTATTTTTTTAATTTTTCCTTTTTAATTTAAAAGTTTTTTTTTCAACTTTATTTGATAACCAAATATAAAATTATAAACTTATTGAAACTACTCTTGATATATCTTTGTAATTTAATAGTAAAATATTTCTCCCAAATTTTTTCCAGAACAATTATCCAATATCCTCTAATTCTCTTTTCTTAAAACAAATTAAATTCTAATACGGGTTTATAATGTTGGCGGGCCAAGGGGGATT
The DNA here is from genome assembly GCA_016840425.1 of Candidatus Wukongarchaeum yapensis. Lineage (GTDB taxonomy): Archaea > Asgardarchaeota > Wukongarchaeia > Wukongarchaeales > Wukongarchaeaceae > Wukongarchaeum > Wukongarchaeum yapensis. The sequence continues at coordinate 2,172 of JAEOSI010000052.1, read as the reverse complement.
TGAACCCCCGACCATCAGGTTAAAAGCCTGACGCTCTACTTTGCCACAGATTTAAAATATGCTCTAGCTGAGCTATTGGCCCCTTTTACTCTTTAAAATTGAAAAGTTTAAATTATTTTTTGGTGCCTGGGGGCCTTTTAAGTTTATAGCGCCTTTCGGCAGGAACCCTTTTTTGAGTTCCTTCGGCCGGGATTTGAATTCCCGCACATGCGCCCGCTCATGTGTCCCGGGTCCTGGGTCTTCTGGGAGCATTTTTACTCCTGTGACAGACCCACTCTCCCTAACGATCCTTCACCGTTAGCGATGATAGGCCTGGCTACACTATTCCCCGGCGGCGCATCATGCTACCACCACCGAGGCGACCCACCGAGGCACCAAATATTTATTTTCCATTCTTTATTTTTAAGGTTAGCGGATCGGCTTCTCTTTCTTTAAGATATAATTATTCTAATGGCAAAAATGCCCCTTTTTTCTGCCTTTTCTTAGGGCTCTTTTTTCAAAATATTCCTTATCTCATACTTTCTTTTTATTTTTTCATTGAATAAAATCGAAAATTTTTCCAATCTTTTTTGGTTTATTGGTGTTTCTTTTTATTGGTGGTTATAAAGTTTCAATTTGTAAAAGAATTTTGAGGATCTCTTATGGTTTTATTTCTTAAAGAAATTAATTCCACTGATGAATATTGGGAGGCATGGACCCGCCTACCTGATATCTTGCTTGTTTGGCTTAAAAAGGCTTTTGAGTGGCTTATTGTGCTAGGTCAACTGATAGGACTTATTATGATTATACTAGGATGTATCTTGATGATAACCGATTTTAGTTATCGTGCAAGAAGTTATATTTTAAGCGGTATAATGCTTTTTGTAATATGTACTGCTCCTATTTTAATTTTATAACCTTTAAAATTAGGGAGGCTTCTAAAGATTGCTTTTTAAAAGCGTTTCTTCACTTTTTTTATTTTTAATCTGTTTCTCCTCTTCTTTTCTTGTTTATTTATGGGCTACTAAAAAGAAGATTTATTTTGCTTGTTTTGAGTTCGTCTCCTTACCTCTCTCCGCTTCGACTTTTCCTTTGGTTTTTTCTTTTACCGTAAAAGGCGTAAAATACTGCTATGAAATTGAGATACTTGATAAAAAAGCCTCTTTAAGGTTTTGGATATCCGCCAAATTACGACCTAAAAATGCTAAAGAAAAAATGCAGATTTTGTCCTCGCAGTTTTTAGGAAGTCTAAAAGCTGTAAATGCGCAAATAAATGCACAATTAATCGATATTGATAATTTAAAGCATTTTTTTAACCATTCTGACTTAAAAACTTTAAAAAAGGGAAATAATTCCTTTCCAAGAATGTTTTTCGGAAATAAGAAAATGTACGCAGCCTATATTTATTGCAATATTTCACCATCTAAACCTATTAAAAACTTCATCAAAAATCTCATTGAAGCTTGTATGCAGTTAAAAGCAGATAGTTTAATACATTTTGTTTTTAAAGAACGAAAAGCTAAGAATTTTAGTGGTTATAGGCGTTTTTTTGATATAAATAAATCCTCCCAACCTTCTTCATTTAAAGATTGTCAGCATGACCTTCTTTCATCTTCATTCTATGTTGTTTTAAGATCGGAAAATGTAACTACCTTACGTGAAAGCTTATATGCCGCTAAATCCATAATTTCTGCACTTTTAAACCCTAAAAAACCATCTGAAATAAAAATTGTTTCTACAAAAAGGAAAGTTAAAAACTTTTTTAAGAAGATACTTTTAAAAGATTTTTATATCTCTAGATTCTTCCCCAATAAAATTTCAGGTCTAAACGCAAAAACTTATCTTTCATTACCAAACTCTCCCTTGCCAGGTATTTCGCGTTTTGAAAGACCTAAAACTGAGATTCCTTTAAACATCAATACTTCTTCTTCTGATCCTGAAATAATCTTCGGACAACTAATCTTTAATGGTAATGCTATTGATCCCGTTAAAGTTAAAGTAAACGATTTGATACATCATATGGTAATCTTAGGCTTGACTGGTTATGGGAAAACAATGCTTACAGCATCTATAATCGAACAATTGGTGAAAAAAACAGCGCTAAAAGCACTTATTATTGATTTTAAAGGTAAAGAATATTTAGGATTATTTCCTAAAAACGTAAATTTTAAGTATTTATTACCCGGATCCCTT
>JAEOSI010000237.1 GCA_016840425.1 Candidatus Wukongarchaeum yapensis | reverse complement strand
TCCTTTGCACCAGTCATAGTTTACTTCGGGTTTTTCCATGTCTTCGTAAAAGACTATTGATGCTTCTGGACAAAACATCCAGCAGTATCCACATCCATCACATTTTTCATAGTCTATAACAGGCCTGCGGAAACGCCACGTGCCTGTTTTTCCTGCAGCGCCAATTTTTGGCCTGCTTACTGCTACTAAAACACGGACCATTTTACATAACACCTTTAATTTTTAACATTTTGGGTTTTTTAGGCTTCAATTGCGGATTCATAACCTTTAATTAGTGCTTGAATATTTTTCTCGATGAATTTTTCTTTTTTTCCTGCAAATTTTTCCTTGATGGCTTTTTTTAGGGCTTCGAGGGAAACTGCTTGGGTGACCTTTGAAAAAGCACCAAGCAAGGGGGTTCCTACAAGGATAAATTCTCCCACAATCAAGCCTTCCTCGGAAGCTATGCGGCTTGCGTCCACTAAAACCACTCTTTTAGCGTTTATGAGTGGTTTTTTTCTGGCGTTTATTACGACGACTCCGTCAGGCTTTAACCCCTCATCTACTTCTTCAATTTCCATTTCTCGAGCGTCTGCAAGCCTGAGATCGAAAACTATGACGCTGTCAGGGTGGTATATTGCGGAGTGTCTCTTTATAGGTTTGTCAGAGATCCTTGCATAAGCCCTTACAGGGGCACCTCTTCTTTCTGCGCCGTAAAATGGAAAAGCTGTGGCGCAAAGACCTTCAAAAAAAGCGGCAGAAGCAAGGAGTTCAGCAGTAGTAACAGCACCTTGTCCCCCTCTCCCGATAAACTTAACCTCGTGAAACATTCTGAGGATCCCTCAAAATTTAGCTAGTTATTGATTTGGTTGTTTTATAATAATTTCATCAGAGTTATAATTAAAATATTCGTATTGACAAAACTGTAAAAACCACTATTATGATATTTAAAATAAGCATCAAACCAGTAAAAACTTTAAATTTCTTCTAAGAAACGTTTCCTCAAAAAACCCCCTAAATACAGTTCTGTAACTTTTAATCTTGTTATACTGGTGATCGAATTAATTATTCCCTAATATTGCTTATATTAGCGCTCATATTTAAGATTTACCAATTGCATAGGTAATTTATCACACTATCGTATGTAAACAGACAAGGTCAACTACCCCTCTCTTTCTGAAGGGGCTTGGAACTCGGCTAAACAATAGCCGTTTCCGTACGGGTGGTTGACAACACACCCCTGAGACTCCAAGACATGCCTGAAGTCTCGTGTTCTATGCTCAATGTTTCTTGCACCGTTCAGGTCTGCGTTCAGTCCGCATCCACAAGTCTTGCAAAGAAAATTTAACCCGTTCCTGTTGTTTTTGTTTATGTGCCCACACCTACTACAGGTTTGGCTCGTGTATTTTGCGTCGACGTAGACCACGCCTATCCCCTGCTCCAATGCTTTATATTCAATAAAGTTTTGGAGCTGTCTGAAAGCCCAGCTATTATGTCTGTATCTTTGCTTTTTCCTGACCCTTGCCCTGTCTCTTATCCCTTTAAGATCTTCCAAGCCTATCACGGACACTTTGTTTTCCTTTGCGAACGCTACAACCTTTTTAGAAACAACGTGGTTCACGCATCTCATAAACCGTTTCTCTCGCCCAGAGAGGTGTTTTAGCACCCTTTTCGCTGAGCGAGTGCCCTTTTTCTGCAACATTTCACGTTGCTTCGAGAAGATGTTGCGGATGTTCTTAATCTCCCCCCCAGAAAAAAACCGGTTCTTTTTCTTGTCTGTGGTGGTGGCTACCGCCAAATAGTTTATTCCAACGTCTACACCCATAAAGTTGGACGCTTTGGTTATATCCGGCTCCTCTATCATCTCCTTCCAGCAACTCAAATGGAAATAATAGCTGTCGTCTTTTTGTTTAACCAGTTTTGATGCTAGGTATTTCCAAGAACTGTCAAAGTACTTTTCAGCGTAGCGGTAGTTGGCTATCTTATACTTTTTTCTTCCGTCTAGGGTGGTGATGCTTACCTCTTTTTTGTTTATGGAGAAGTCCCTCCTGTATGAGAAGGTGATGTTTGTGGGTTTAAACTTTATCTGTTGCCATCTTGTTTTTCCTTCTTTCAGTTGTTTTTGCAGGGTTTTGTAAGCCCCAGCAACCTGCCTTGCTACGTTACAGCTCATCTGGGACTTTAACCCTATTTTCTCCCTTAAGTGTTTATAGGTTATTTTTTGGAGCTTGTTAGCGGACAAAGGTTTCTTATTCTCGTAGACCACTTTGGAAGCGAAATTCATGCCTTCTGCGTATTTCTCCAAAGTTTTATCCAGACTGTTATCTGTTTCCCTTAGTTTCAAGACGACAGTTTTCGTGAGTTCCATACATCACTTTTTCACATAAAATCTTATAAGTTTTACTGTGTGAAATTACTCTTATCGCAATTCCTCTCCACCCTTGCAGATGGAAACTCATTGCGACTAAAAGTTGAAAAAATCCTTGTTGAGAAATCTCTCAAATATTTTTAATGTAAAATATTTTTACTTATTTCGTATACTTTACTGATAGGTGTTTTGATGGAGTATGAACTGTTTCTCGAGAATAATGTTGTTCCTTTTGTTTTTGAGCTTTGTATTCTTCATGTTAATGATGTTTTTCCTCACGAGGAGACTATTCTTCCCCGGGTTATGAGGATTTCAAGAGCGATTGAGAAGGAGGGTGTTTTAATTGATCCTTTGCTTGTTTCTAAGGGTTCTTTAGCTATTTTGGATGGTAATCATAGGCTTGAAGCATTAAAGCGGATGAGGGCAAGGTTTTTTCCTGCTTGTCTCCTTCCGTATGAGGATCCGCTCATAGAAGTTAAAACATGGTTAAGGCTTGTTAAAGGAGTCTTTCCAGAGGATTTAATACCGATAATAAATCGAATAGCTTTCCCTATGGTAAAAATAGAGACCATAAAGAGACCTTTGGCAATAAACGATTTTGAACCCTTTTTAATGGATTCTGATTTTAGTTTCTATATTTTTACAGGATCATCAATCATTGGAATTAAAGGAAGGGAAAGAACAAACATAACCTTCAAACTGGAACTACTAAGGGTTTTTGAGC
>JAEOSI010000236.1 GCA_016840425.1 Candidatus Wukongarchaeum yapensis | reverse complement strand
TAGCGAAGCGCTTATGGCAACAAAAAAGAAACCATTTATAAAAATGCAGTGTCAAACCTGCAAAAGAATAAATTACTTTACTAAAAAATCAAAAGGTATGCTTGAGGAGAAGTTAGAATTGAAAAAATTCTGTAAATGGTGTAGAAAACATACGGCGCATAAAGAGATGAAGAGATAAAATAAAATCGTGACCAGAAATAAAAAAATTGTAATCATAAGCGGGATAATTTTTGCGATAGGAATTTTTATTGGAGTATACCAATGTTTTTTTTCAGCACCAGAAAAAGAATTCATCAAGTGGGAAAGAATTGTTATCAACCTTGATACAACCGAAGAAGAATTGATACCCAAACTAAAGGAACAAGGATATATAAAAAGCGAGTGGGCATTTAATCTCGTGCTAAAAATAAGGGGCCTGGAAGGGAAAATAAAACCAGGTGGATACAAAATTTCAAAGACTTGGAACGCTTGGAAATTGGCGCTGGCACTGGCTAATTTTCGATACCAGAATTGGATAGTGATACCAGAAGGACTAAGGAAAGAAGAAATAACCGAGCTCGCGAAAAGAGAACTTCGTTGGTCAGAAAAGACAAAAGAAGAATTCATTGCGAGTAGCAAAGAGGGTTACCTATTCCCAGACACTTATCTGCTTAATTTAGATTACACGGGCGAGGAGGTGGCAAAGAGAATGGAAAACCAATTTAATGAGAAAGTAGCAGACTTTTTCAAAGAAGCCAAAGAAAATAACATCAGAAACGACACTTTAATTATTCTCGCCTCCTTAGTCCAAAGAGAAGCGGCCAATGAAGAAGAAATGCCATTGATATCTGGAATAATCTGGAACAGATTACTCAAGCCAATGCCTCTCCAGATAGACGCAACCATTCAATACATCTTAGGAGAATCAGGTAATTGGTGGAGACCAGTAACGCCAGAGGAATACAAAATAGAATCGCCCTACAATACCTACCTGCACGAAGGCAGACCGCCAGCACCAATCTGCAACCCAGGACTGGCAGCGATTGAAGCGATAATCCATGACCAGCCCAGCGATTACTTTTACTACCTACATGACAGCGAAGGACAAATTCACTGTGCTAAAAATTACGAGGAACACAAAGAAAACATAGAGCAATACCTCAAAAAAAATACTACAAAAAATAAAACACAATCAGCAACACAGAAAATAGAGTGAGAAATCCATTACTGCACGATGGCTTGCGAAGATGCTCATCTTTATTGTGTAGAAAAGCCAACTAGCGAGAAGACGGTAAAAGTTCAAATCAGAAATCCCTACAACGGCAACACAATTGAATGCTACCAAGAGAGATTCCCATTGATAAGAACCGAGATTCCAATTCTGACAATAAACAAGGAGATGTGGGACGAATTAAAAGGTGAAAGAATTCCATACCAAGTAGAGCTAACAGCATTCAAACCCTAATAAGCACTTTTTTAGTTCCATTAAGGAACTGCTAACCTTATTAAAAAATGCGTGTATTGATTTGAAAAAATTCTGTAAATGGTGTAGAAAACATACAAAACATAAAGAGATGAAAAGGTAGGCACCAGCAATCCCGATCTTGCCGAAGACATCTTGTCCTAAGCTTGTCGAAGGACAAATGGTGCAAGAAGTATATAATGCATAAAGAGATGAAGAAGTAAAAGGACAAAACAAAAGAAAGGATAAAACAAAAAATGCCCCCAGTAATTTTATGAAATTTTTAAAACACTTTCCCAAAAACTCTGAAGGATTATATATGCTTTATGAATTATATTCTTTTGATAATTTTTTCCAATTACTTTTAAAACACGGGTTTAATCATGAGGATGCTTTGTATTATATTTTTGCTAAATGTGCTTTAAGTGCAGTTGTATTTCAGGAAAGAATTCATAATAAGGCTTATTTGAAACTTTGCGGAAAAGATGCACCGTCTCCAAGGTTAGCGTCAATTAAAGCAATGTTAATTTCTGATGTTTTACAATGTAATGAAGAAGCTAAAAAAAATAAATAATAAAAATAATAAACAACATGAATCTAAAAGAATATCAAAAACTTTATAAAAAGACCGCAAAGAAGTTTAACAGAAAAGAAGATGAGATACTTAATTGGGGTTTAGGCATTACTGGAGAGACGGGAGATGTTGCAGGTTGTATTAAGAAAACATTTTTCCACGATAATGACCAGAAAGATGGAATTAGAGAAAACCTTGGAGATACTTTATGGTATGTTGCGATGATTTGTAATTTTTTTGACTGGGATATTGAGGAAGTTCTGAAAAAAAATATTAAAAAGCTTGAAAAGAGATATCCTAAAGGATTTACAGAAAAGGATGCTCGTAGGAGTGGAAAAAGAATTGATTGGAATGAAAGATAATGTGGAAAGTTTAGAACAAAGAACGCAGAAAATACACGGTACATAAAGAGATGAAGAAGTAATATGGAAAAAATAAAAATTGTTAAAGATTCAATTAGTAAAAAAGAACTTATTAATCTGACAAAAGAACAATTTGGTAATTTAATCAAAGCGGTTGTTGATGTTGAGCAAGGAATAATGGCTATAGGCGGTGAATTACATTCAGATGAGGAGGTAATTTTAATGGAGGAGGAAGGATCCAAACGGGAATATACTTGGGGTATAAATATTTATCCACAAAAAAACAGAGAAGATTGGATTGAGTTCGATTCGGTTATTAACCTAAAACCTTCATTCGGCAATCGTTCTAGGGGAGTTGACAATACGGAAATCCAAAGAAAAATTAAAAATATTGTAGAAAAGTTAGTTATAAAATGAGAAAATTTTTACATAAAGAACTTGCTTCAGGAAAATGGCGTGAACTTTCTTTGTCCGAACAACTGGCAAATATCGGCAGCGAGGTAAATAGAGCGAGTAAGTGGCAGGGAAAAGACGAAAATATTTTTTGGAGCGCAGTAGAACGGGCATTAGAACTTTTTGATCTGACTCTGCAGGATCCGCGTTGGAAAGGACGTCTCCGTGAGATTGCTAGAGCAAGAGAAGTATTCTGCGATGCAGTTACGGGTGGTAGAGAATATAAAAGTACACTTAAGGATTTAGAAAAGTATTTTTTCCATTTTGCTTTT
>JAEOSI010000235.1 GCA_016840425.1 Candidatus Wukongarchaeum yapensis | reverse complement strand
TTTTTCTTCTTATTTTGCTTGTTTATTGTTGTTTTTCCCTACCATTGTCTTTTTATTTCAGTGATTTCTTTTTTATGTATATATTTGGGGAAGTATCGTAATGCTTAAGTATCAGTTTGATCATTTTTCTTTTCTAGTTGAGTGCTAGGTTGATTATTTTGGTGTTTTTGGAGAGTAAAACATGTCTTCTGGAGAGTTCAGGCATTTAGTTCGGGTTTCAGGTTTTGATTGTCGAGGCGATCTTCAAGCTTGGGTTGCGTTAACCAAAATTAAGGGTGTTAATAGGCGGTTTGCTTTAGCTGTTTTAAGGGTTTTAGACATTGATCCTTGGGAACGGTTGGGTTATTTAAGTGAGGAGGATATTTCGAGGATAGATGAAGTGATTAAAAACCCTGTGGAGAACGGTATACCTGTATGGTTTCTTAATCGGCGAAAGGATGTTTGGGCTGGGGAAGATAAGCATATTGTAGGTGCTGATTTAATTTACGTACTTAAACGAGATATTGATGTAATGAAGAAAGCAAAAAGCTGGAAGGGTATAAGGCATGCTTTAGGATTGAAGGTTAGAGGGCAAAAAACGCGGACTAGTGGTAGAAAAGGCATAACTATTGGTGTTACAAAAGGAAAGAAAGAAAAAGCAAGAGAAAAAGCAAGGAAGTTAGGCTAATAATGATCTTGTATAATTCATAAGTATCTTTTGGTTGATGTTTTAATTTATTTCTCTTAAGGATATCATGTTTTTTGGTGGATTTTTATGGGTGATCCTAAAAAACCTAAAAAGAAGTATCGAGGACCAAAACATCTCTTTCAAGCTGGTAGGATAGATGAAGAACTAAAGGTTATGGGAAAGTATGGGTTAAGGAGTAAAAGGGAGCTTTGGAAGTATAAGACCCGGTTATCAAATGTTCGTGGTTTGGTCAGAAAGATGCTTGCTCTTACTGAAGAAAAGAGGGGAGCAACGGAGAGAGATTTTCTTCAAAAGTTAAAAAGATTGGGAATTTTACCCCCAACTGCTGCGCTTTCAGACGTTTTAAACCTCAGTATTGACGATTTTTTGGAAAGAAGACTACAAACTGTCATTTATAGGATAGGGCTTGCACAGACGATTCATCAAGCAAGACAACTAATAACTCACGGACATATAACGATAGAAGGTAAAAAGAAAACGGCTCCAAGCTACATAGTTACCGCTGACGAAGAGAAAAGGATAAGTTATGCCCTTGCTTCGGCTTTAGAAAAACCAGATCATCCCCTAAGAGAAATGCTCGCTTTAAAGATGAGAGGCAGAGGAGAAGCGAAGGTGATATCAGAGGTTCCAGAAATGGAAGCAGAAGCAGAGGAAGAAATAGAAACACCCGAAGAAGAGGAGAAAGGAGGAGAAGGGGAATAAGAGGAAGAGGAGAGTGAACCCCTATAGAAAAAGGAGTGAATAAAAAATGAGTAAAGGTAGTAAAGAGGAAAAATGGGGATTAGTGCACATATACTCTTCTTACAACAACACCATAGTCCACATAACTGATTTGAGCGGAGCGGAAACCATATCTAAAGCTTCAGGAGGAATGGTAGTTAGGGCAGACAGAGAAGAAAGTTCGCCTTACGCTGCTATGAAAGCTACATTTAGAGTAGCAGAAGAAGCCAAAGAAAAGGGTATAACCGCCGTACATATAAAGGTGAGAGCCCCCGGAGGACACGGCCCAAAAACCCCAGGACCTGGAGCGCAAGCAGCTATAAGAGCAATAGCAAGGGCAGGATTAATGATAGGCAGAATAGAAGAAGTAACACCCATACCTCATGATAGCACCCGTAAACCAGGAGGAAGACGAGGAAGACGCGTCTAATCCTAGTTTTTAAACAAGATTATAGCTAAAAAACCAAAGAAAAAGGAGAAAAATCATCCTCCCCATATATTATCTTTCTGAAATTCTTTATTTTTCCTTAAACGGTTTTTTCTTCTCCTCCTTCTTCGACATCAGAACCTTCACTTTCCGTCTTTATTAAAATCCCTTCTCCGTCTATCTCAAAAGGATAAATCTTGCTTTCCTGCTTCACCCCCCGCATCTTCACCACTTCCATCCACCTAAAACGAGCCATAGACCTCTCCAAATAATACAAACGAACCAAACCCTGCGCCACAAACTCCTCAACCAAGAACTCGTTAGTTCCCATTTCTGGTCTTTTTAGCTCGAGGGTACACATGGTTGTACAGTTAGCACTAGAGAGGAGACCAAAAAGCCTGTGAATTTCCCTTCTTATTTGAAAATCGTTTGGAAAAAGTAGGCTTAAAGTGTTTAAGGGGTCTATGATTGCACGTTTTGCGTTTATTTCTTCTATTTCCCTCATGATTTGTGCGGTGATGAAATCAAGGGTGAATTTTCCTGTCCTTACGACTTTTTCAAGAAAGACTAGGGAGGATGTGGAGTAATCTAGGATGCCTATTATGCCTTCTTTTTCGAGGTGTTCAAAATCCCATCCAAAACCCTTGAAGGTTTTAAATATCTGGGATTTTGTATCATTAAAAGTTACGATTAACCCAGGTTCTTGGTATTCTAAAGCACCACGATAGATGAACTCTAAAGCAAGGGTTGACTTTCCTGCTCCTGGACCGCCTGAAACAACAACTATCCATCCCTGCGGTATACCACCGTTTAAGATCGTATCAAGCCCTCTTATACCTGTTTTTACAAATTCTAAAGCAGAATTCAATAGTCAGTCCCTCATTTTGCTCAAAATTTTAAAATAAAGAAAGCCTATTTCCCTTCTTTTTTCCTTACTGTTATTACGCTTTTTTCCTTCATATTTTTTCCTTCTATTTTTGTCCATGTTATTGCTTACGTTTATATATTCAAATGGGAAAACGTTTTCTCAAAATTTTCATATCTTACTAGAAGTCTCCATTCCTCCAGTGTTTTTGGGATGATTACGATGAATGTTGGAAAATTGAGAAGCGAGACGGTTATGAAAGGGTTAGATAGAGCGCCTAACCGTGCACTTCTACATGCAGTGGGTTTGTCTGGAGATGATTTTGAAAAACCTTTAGTGGCAGTGGTTAACTCTTGGAACGAGATAGTTCCTGGACATATTCATTTAAGACAGATATCAGAGGCTGTAAAATCA
>JAEOSI010000234.1 GCA_016840425.1 Candidatus Wukongarchaeum yapensis | reverse complement strand
CAAAGAACATAAAGAGTGGTAATAAGTTTCATCTAAAAATTCCACACACCCTGTTTCAGCAAGCTGTTTAAAAGTTTCAAAAGTGTCTGGCGAATACCTTTCCGCCTGTTCTAAAAACACGCCTGAAAGACTAAAACAAACCTTAAACTTCTTGTTCTCTCCTTTGTAACGGTCGATATTTTCAAGAAGAATGCGGTTCGTCGGTGAGTAACACTTCCAAGCTGTCCTATCAAAAACCCATTTATCAAGGCCGGTGTTGAAGAAACGTTCTATCCAATCGCCCTCACTTTTTATTTCGAAATAACGCTTTAAACGCCAAGGCTGATGCGCTTGAAAATACAAAATTATCGAAGTCATGAGAACTAAACCTTCTGAATTAATCGTTCTAAAACTAAATTAAAATTAGTTTAAGATCAATGTAAGGAAAACTGAATTATTTTCTGTTTTGTTTCTCCCTATCGTTCCATTTATGTATTTTACCCCTCACTTTTCCTTCTTTAATAAACCTTCCTATGATTTTATAAACCTCTTTATTTATAGTTGCAGGTTTTGTCTTGTAGAGGGGCGTTCCGCTTAATGGTGTAAAATAGTGTACTCTTATCTCTCCTCCTTGGTCTAAAATCTCTTCTATAAGCTTTAATGTTTTAATCTGGTCTCTGTCGGTCTCCATAGGAAAGCCAAAAATGAAGTCGACAACAGGAATTAACCCCGCCTCTAAGAGGTTATCAACAGCCTCCCTAATACGGTTAACATTATGCCCTCTATGAACTTTTTTTAGTATCTCTTCACTGCCTGACTGTCCTCCCACATGAACTTTCCTGTTTGAAGTATACTCCGCAATAAGCCTTGCGGCTTTCCTCGTAACAAACTCTGGCCGCACCTCGCTTGGAAAAGTTCCGAAAAACACCCTCATCTCGTTTTTTAAAGTACATAGACGTAAAAGATTTTCAACATCTTCTAAATTGGGAGAAACTCCATCACCTCCATAGGCTAAAGCGTTTGGCGAAATAAAACGAATATCAACCTGTCCTCTGTCCCTAAAAATCTCCTTATATGCTTCTATACAAGCATCTATAGATTTTAAGGAGCGATGACGCATCCTCCTTCCAGAAAGATAAGTCGTTTGACAAAAATAACAGCCAAAAGGACATCCCCTACTAATCTCTATAGGCGGATAAAGGTTATCCCAACGAGAATAAGGCAAATACCCGTCCAAATCTCCTGATGAATTTTCTTTCTTTTCGTCAAAATTTTCAGGGATTATTTGGGGAGAAGGAAAATTATCCCAGTTTTTTAAGCCTAAAATTTTTGAAAGAAACGTTTTCAAACTCTCCTCCCCCTCTCCGCGAATTATGACATTAAACCCCATATTAATGGCGTCCTTTGGATCCCCAGAAGGATGGGGTCCCCCGCAAATCAAAAAAATATTTTTTCCAAATTTTTCCCCCAATTCCTTTATTTCTTCCCCTACTTTTTCCTTGTCTGTCGTGCAAAACGAGTATAAAACCAAGGATTTTTTGTTTTCTTCTTCCCTATTGGTGGCTTCTTTAATCGCCTGATAAAGGGTGTCCCTTGTTTTTACAATCTTTATTTCAAATTTTTTTGCAAGATCTTTTAAATCTCTAAGAGATGCAAGAAGTGGCGCAAAACTGTACCAATTATGCTTTGTTATTCTTACAATTAAAGGAGTTGTGGGCTGGTGTAAAATTTTGGAAAAGTTTACTTTCATTTTCCTAATAAACTCCAACGTGGTCTATTTCTTCTACCTCGATCTGCGCGTTTTCTAAAAGAAGTTTCGGGATTTCTTTCTCATAAACCTCTTTTAAATCCGCTTCATCATCAGTCCAAAATGAAAGAAAAGAAAGAAATACTTCAGCAATGCCTCCGGAAAGAGTGTCAAGCTCCAATAAAGGCTTTCTTTCAGAGAATTTTCTCCTAGCCATTTTTGTAACTTCGAATAGTCTTGTATCTATCTCTGCCCAATCTATCCAGTCTTCATCATACTCTGCATCTAATATTCTAACAAAATAATAAACAAAAACGACGCCCAAGCCGGTATTAACCCCCCTTTTAGAGCTCTAATTTCAATCCTTATTAATTTTAAGCGATTTTATATATATGATTTTATATATGTTTTTAAGATAGAGATGGGAATATGGAAAATACTGATAGCTCATTAAGAAATGATGATGAAAAATCATTGAGAAAAACTCAAGAAAAACTATCAAAACTTATTAAAGCTCTAGAAGATGAAGATGGCGATGTTCGATGGAATGCGGTAGAAGAACTAGGAAAGATCAGAGATGTAAGAGCAGCAGAAGCCCTTACAAAACTATTACTAGATAAAGACATTGATATTGAATATAGAGCGGTTGAACTTCTTAATCAGATGGGAGAGATAGCCGTAGAACCCCTCATAAAAGCCCTTGAAAACAAAGAATGGGAAATTCGAGAAAAAGCAGCAGACATCCTTGGCTCTATAAGGGATGAAAGGGCAATAGAACCACTAATCCAAGCCCTAGATGATACTATAAAGACTTTTTCATGTAACAAAAGAATAGATACGGATTTGAAAGTACAAGATGTTGCAGAAGCAAGAGCTCTTGTTGATATATGTTGGAGGGAGGAAGCAGTGGAAACCCTCATTAAAGCCTTGCCCCACTGGATGATAGAAAAAATACTAGTAAAGATAGGAGAACCAGCAATAGAACCTCTTAAAAAAGCCTTGAAGAATAAAGATTGGCGTATTCGAGAAAGTGCGGAAATAATTCTCGAAGAAATAGAGGAAGAATTATACACAATATAGGGAAAATTTTTGTTAAATTTTTAACAAAATGTTAAACCCTTAACATTATCTTATGCGCCAAACCCTGGCCCTGAAGGATTTATACCTTCTCCTTCTATCTTGATCTTTTCTTTTTCAATTACTGGGATTTCGGTTAAGAATTTGCTCTCAATAGCACCTTTAAACTTCTCTATCACCCTATTTTTATAACGCTCATCTACTGCATTTTCTAAAACATCTACTATAGTTGAAGCTGGTATAATTTGAATTCGCTCTCTTACTTGTTTAGGAAGAGATTCCGTATCTCCTATATTCGTTTCAGGGACTATAACTCGAGTAAGACCTGCCTC
>JAEOSI010000051.1 GCA_016840425.1 Candidatus Wukongarchaeum yapensis | reverse complement strand
TAGCTTAAATTCTCTTTTGACTCGAATTCTTGACACTTTATCAGAAAATTATGACATAAGTTTGGCTGATATGCCCGCAGGACTTGAACATGTAAACAGAAGAACCCAGCGAGACATCGATATACTCTACCTCATTACTGATGGCACAAAAACCGGGTTAAAAACAATAAAACGAATACTGGAAATTGCTGAGAAGGTGAAAGTTAATTTCAAAAAAGTCTATATTGTTGGAAATAAGGTTTCTGAAAAAATTGAAGTTTCTTTGAAAAAATTTGCTGAGGAGAATAAGCTATCTTATGCTGGTTCTTTGCCTTATGATTCAAAGGTCATGGAGTTCAGTCTTGACGGGGAAAACTTGCTTGATATTCCTGAAGATTCTCCTGCCTATTCTGCCGTTAAAAGCATAGTAGAGAAAACTGTAAAAAGCGCTGGTATAGAAATTTAAACGGAGGGTTAGTGATTGAAAAGCCAGATGGATAAAACTTTTGCTGTTCGTTTGGGGCCAGAAGGATTTAAGTTTGCTTGCGCTCACTTTGTGGTCGGTACGCGCTATTGTGAGCGATTACACGGTCATAACTACGAGCTAGAGGTTATTATTAAGGGAGACCAGGACGAGGATTTCATGGTCATCGATTTCCTCGACATAAAGCCTTTGCTTAGAAGTATACTTGAGGAGTGGGATCATAAGACTTTGCTTGCTGTTCATTGCAAAGATCTTAAAATAACAAAAGAAGATGGCTTTGTGAAGATGGTTTTAAGGGAGGGAAAGGTTTACGAGATACCTGAGGATGAGGTAGTGTTGCTTCCTATTGCTAATACTACTGTGGAAGAGTTTTCTAGACTTTTGTGTGAAAAACTTGTAGAAGAGCTTTCAGATAAAGAAAACATCCATGAAATCACGTGCATTGTTTATGAAATGAAAACCCAGCGAGCGTCTTGTACCATCAAAATGCGATAATTTTTTGAATAGAACTTGAACGTTTTTTAGTTCAACATATTTTTTAGTTGTTTTGTCGTTATTTTTGGGACGTTTGGAATCTCTTCCCCCCCACTAGTGATGTTTAGTACTGGTATTTTCCCTGTTTTCCCTAGGTTTGTTAGAAGTTCTTTTGCAAGTTTGAGTTTTTTTAGCTTCATTTCGTGACCTATACCGCCTAATTGACTTTCCTTTTTTGAATATCGCCCTATCTTTTCTCCCAAATCGAAACCTGCAAGTATTATCATTTTCGCGCCCATTTCTACGGCCATATAAGCGCCTCTATCTCCGTCAGTAAATCCCCCATAATTTTCCAGCACGCCAAACGGTTTTGTTTGAGTAGTTCCAACGATTTTACACCCTTCTTTTATAAGCTCTGGAACGATGCCTGAAATCTTTTCTTTATTGTCTCCATGGGCAAGTATCACCATTATTGAACCTGATTGACATGCATACATCAAACTTTCTAGGTCACCGTCAAGATCTGTAGCAGTAGCTTTTGGAATAATTTGCTTGTTTAAAAGGGCTTTTGTAGCTCCATCCGCCGCAATGATTACGCATTTATCAAGGAAATTTTCATGAAGGACGTTTAGAATATCACCGTCTAAGGAAGGACCTGCTCCAAAAACTATCACCGGTTTTCCAAAGACCATTTTCTTAAGCTCTTTCTTGTTTTTTTGAACATCAACTCTAGAATTGGTAATAATATCGTTCAGCAGTCTTGCAGATTCTAAATCTTCCTCAGGGCCTATTCCTAAATAGTTACAAATGTAGGGATACCAATATGATAGCCACTCACTCATATCCATATTTTCCGCCCACCAACTCTTTTCCAAATTTTAACACTGTTTTTACTAAAATATCAAAGTCTTCTCTTCGGCTCCGATGATTTGTAATTGCTACACGAAGGGCATATTTATCACCAATCATCGTATAAGATGGAGCAGCAATCCCACTTTCGTGCAATCTTAATAATAATTCTTTGTTTAGGTCATTCAACGACGAATCATCAAGCCCATCAGCTAAAAATCTAAAACACACGATGTTTAATGGTACAGGTGCTAATAGTTCTAGCTCAGAAGACGACTGGACTAATTTAACCAAATATTGTGCCTGTTCAACATTTTGCTGGATGAGTCTTCCATATTTTCGAATACCATGTTCTTTAATCCCCATCCAGACCTTCAATGCCCTAAATCCACGAGAAAGTTGGACACCATAGTCACTAAACCATTTTTCCCCACCCCCAATTCCTCTTAAAGTATGAGTAAGGTAATCCGGGGTCAACGAAAAGGCTTGTCGGTGTTCTTCTTCTTTTTTTACTAAAGTGCATCCTACTTCGTAAGGCATATACATCCATTTGTGGAGATCAAAAGCCAAAGAATCAGCTCTATTTATACCGGAGACCAAAGATTTTAGTTTGGGAGATAATATTGCCCACGCTCCAAAAGCTCCATCAACGTGAAACCACATATCTTCTTGTTCGCAGATATTTGCTAAGGAATTTAGGTCATCAAATGCACCAGTATTTATAGTTCCTGCATTACCAATAATGCAAATTGGATGATAGTCATTTTCTTGATCTTCTGAAATATGTGCCTTTAGACTCTCAATATCAATTTGAAATTCTTCATTCACGGGTATTTTACGGAAGGCATCGCTACCTAGTCCCAATAATTCAATTGCTTTTTGATTAGAACTGTGCGTTTCTTCTGAACCATAAATAGTCATTTTTTGGGATGCAGCTTGTAAACCATGTTTTCTGATATCGAACCCTGCCTTAGAATTGCGAGCAACAGTTAAACCAACCAGATTTGCCATTGATCCTCCACTAACTAACAACCCGCTAGCTGTGCTTGGAAAACCCATTATTTCCTTAAACCAATCAATTACTTGGCTTTCAACATAAAATGCTATATGGTCTCCTCCTGCCAAATTTGGATTCATTCCTGCCGCTAACATCTCTGCTAGCATTCCGAGAGGAGTTCCAGTACCGATCACCCAACCCCAGAATCTGGGATGAATATTACCCAAAGGATAGGGAAGAATATTTTCTAAAAAATCTTGATACGTTTTATTTAGACCTTCTGGATCTTCCGGTAACGGTTTCTTGAAGAAATCCTTAACAGTTTTTGGAATTGGTTGCCAGACAGAACGCTCACGAACGCTTTCTAAATATTTCATCATATCTTCTACCATTTGACAACCTAAATCCTTCATTTGATTCCAATCAATTGGATCAAGGGTCTCTTCTTCCATTATTTTACCCCCATTAAAATTAAAAGAAATTCTTTTTATTAAAGATAAGATAAGACCATATTGTTAAGGATTATTTTTTATTATTTTTGGGGGTTTTCCTTCTTGGTGGAATCGTTGGAAGTAGGTCTTTTTAGAGGATGCATCATACCTTACCGTTTTAATCAGTATGAGAAGTCTGCAAGGGTTATTTTAAACCATTTTGGAGTCGAAATAGTTGACGTAGACGGTTTCACCTGTTGTGGCTCGTTAATGGCAGAATCAGCAAGTGAAGAACTATTCTTAACTATTGCCGGTAGAAATTTAGCAGTAGCTGATGAGTTAAAAATCCCCATCTTGACGCTTTGCGGTTCTTGTACAGCGACTTTGAACAGCGTCCGCAACCTCTTACTTAAAGATCTTGAAAAAAATCAGAAAATAAACGACATTCTTGCCCTTATTGGGAGAGAATTCTCTGGTATTTCAAAGGTTAAGCATATCTCAGACTTTCTCCTCAACGATATAGGACTGGAGAAGATTAAAGAAAATATTGTTCGCGATCTTTCCTCTTTAAAAGTGGCTGTTCAAACTCCTTGCCAGATCATAAGACCCCCTTCAGAATCTTTAGAAATGGAAACATATGATTTTGTAAGATTGGTAGAGGCTTGCGGAGTAGAAGTTGTAGATTATGAGGGAGGATTTCGTTGCTGTGGATCCACACTACTTCCTCTAAATAAACCTCTTGCTTTGGAGCTTGGAAGGAGAAGGATTGAAGAGGCTTTGAAAGTGGGAGCAGACCTTTTGGTTATTGGATGCGGAAATTGTGCCTCCATGTTTGATGTTTATCAGAACGTGATAGACCTCCCAAAAAAGTTACCTGTGCTGTTTTTTACCCAGTTAATAGGTTATGCTTTAGGTTATTCGATAAAAGAGCTTGGAATGGATAGAAACTACATCTTTAAACCCTTAAAAATAATCCAATAATAAAGATCCGCAAACGTTAAAAGAGTGATTAAGTTCCACCTTTTTTGACAGCTAACAATTTTGTGTGGTTTTACGCTTGTCTGATATTGAAGGTTTAGTAAACGCTTTACTCAAAAAGAACGAACAACATGATTCCATCATTCAAAGGCTTTGCGACGAGTTTTTAGTATATAAA
Organism: Candidatus Wukongarchaeum yapensis; assembly: GCA_016840425.1. GTDB lineage: Archaea > Asgardarchaeota > Wukongarchaeia > Wukongarchaeales > Wukongarchaeaceae > Wukongarchaeum > Wukongarchaeum yapensis. Next base: position 7,332 of record JAEOSI010000051.1, on the reverse strand, counting down.
AACATAAGCAGTGAACAAGCTTTAGACATGGCAAAAGCTGTTTTTAACGAAGTTTTAGTTTCAAACAAAAGTCTTGGAGGATTTTTAGGAGAACTTTTATCCGTTCCCGAGTCCAACGCTTCAATGCACGATTTAGGTGTAGGTTGTAGGGGAGAAGGCGACTTTTTCGTCCACTGCCTTCTAGCAGAAATAAGCTCTCTAGAAGGTGAAGAAGAAGGCGGTGTGGGCGTAGGAAGTAGTAAAATCCTTATGGGTCCCTTAGATCAGGATGATGCTGGAGCCGTTCATGGCGAGAATGATATAATAGTTATAGCTGTTGATGGTATGCATTCACGTTTAAGCGATTTTCCTTTCATTGCAGGTTTTCATGTAGCAAGAGCATCTTTAAGGGATGTTTACGTTAAGGGCGCTATCCCTGTGGCCATGTTGACTGATGTCCATCTTGCGGACGATGGGGATGTGGGAAAACTTTTTGATTTTTCTGCAGGTATAAGAGCTGTTTCAGAACTTTCAAAAGTGCCTCTTGTTGCAGGTTCTACTCTACGGGTTGGAGGTGACATGGTTATCGGTAATAGGTTGGTTTCATGCGTGGGTACTGTAGGCGTAATACCAAAATATTCCACCCTAGCTTCGAGGAAAAATATCAGACCAAGTGATAAGGTTTTGATGACCGAAGGTGCTGGCGGCGGAACTATAACAACTACTGCCATATATAATGACTATTACGACGCGATTATTGAGACTTTGAACGTCCAGTTTATAAGGGCCTGTGAAGCTTTACACAAAGAAGAACTCTTCAGCAATATTCATGCTTTAGCTGACTGGACTAATGGCGGTATTCGTGGCGACATAAGCGAGATCTGTAAAACAGCCAAAGTAGGCATAAAGGTCGATGAGAGGAAAATTGAAGCCCTTCTTAATGAAAAGGTATTAAGGATGTTAAAAGAACTTTCCATCGATTATTTAGGGGTTTCAATGGATGCCCTCTTAATATTTTGCCCAGAAAATGTAGTAGACCCGGTTCTTGACTGTATCAAAAGAATAGGCGTAAAGATTGATGTTATAGGAGAAGTTATAAGCAACCCAAAAAAGGGCATTTTGATTGATAAAAACGGTGAAGAAAAAGACCTTCATCCAAAGTTTAGAGAGGCAGGCTATACTGATGTAAAAAAACTTGTTGGTGAGAATCCTCCAGAAAATAAAGAAGAGTTAATGGAGAGGGCAAGAGAAGCCGCAAGACTAGCTGTTGAAAAAGCAGAAAAAGTTGTTAAATTTATAAAACAGCGACAAAACTTTTCAGAATGAATAAAAATAAACACGCCAAAAAAATGGGTAGTTAGTCGATAATTTCTTTCCTTGTTTTTAGGGGGCATATAGAAAAAATGGAAAAAATATTAGAGGTTTTAGATTTTCAGGAAGATTTTATTTATGAAACCCTCATTACTACTTATCACGAAAATGGGATTCCTAACGTTGCGCCTATGGGCGTTTTTACACCCGATCTTGATCTTTTGATAATACGCCCCTATGAGGAGACAGACACTTATAAAAATCTCAGGCAGAAAAATTGTTGTGTTGTTAACCTCACCCAGGATCTTTTACTGTTTGCTAAAGCCGCCCTTGAAAAAAACGTGGAGCTTGAGCCTGATGAGTTCGGGGAAGGTTTTATTGTTGATGCCCCTGTTTTAAAAAAGGCTGATGCTTGGTTAGAAATTGAAACAAAATACGTAGGAAAAAAGGAGGGACGAGCGGAATTTGAGGGAAAAATCGTGACAGGAGGGATAAAAAATCCTTTTCTTAAACCCCTTAACCGCGGTTTTTTCTCTACCTTGGAAACGATTATTCACGCTACACGCGTCCGTGTGCATGAAGAGGTCACCAAAAATTTTGAAGAAGCACAAAAACTTCGCAAATTAATAGATTATTATTCTAATTTAGTGAACCGCGTTACATCCTCTTCATCTAAAGAAAAATCTATCATAAATTATGTTTTGAGTAAAATTTGAAAAAGGAGGATTGTTTCCCTTGTGTCCAAGTAATATAAAAATTGAAACTCCTTGTAGGATGCACATAACGTTAATAGATGAAAACGGCGAACTTTGCAGGGTTGACGGCGGGATAGGTGTTTCATTAGAAAAGCCTCAAGTTGTGATGGAGGGAAAACTGGGGGGGGATTTGGTGGTAGAAGGTGTTCAAAAAGATCTTGTAACTTCCCTTGCTAAAAGGTTTCTTGACCATTACGGTTTGGAGGAAGGAGATTATTTAAAGGTCTATGAGAAGATTCCAGAGCATGTGGGTTTGGGTTCAAAAACCCAATTAAGCCTTGCAACTGCTACAATTCTCTCAAAGCTTCACGGAATAAAAGCAACCACAAGGGAGCTTGCCCACATAATGGGGCGTGGAGGCACCTCAGGGATAGGCGTAGCTGCCTTTGAAGATGGCGGTTTTATACTGGACGGAGGTCACTCTTTTGGCCCGGATAAGGAGAAAAAAGAGTTCTTGCCAAGCAGGGCTTCTAAGGCTAAGCCCGCCCCTGTTCTCGCGAAATATAACCTACCAGAAGAATGGTATTGGGTAGTCACTATTCCAAATGTTAAAAGAGGTGCCTCAGGAGAGGAAGAATTCAATATATTTCAAAAACACTGTCCTATTCCTTCAGAGGATGTAGAGAAGCTTTGCAGGCTAATATTCATGGTGACTTTGCCTGCCATTGTAGAGAGAGACCTAGAGGTTTTCGGCCAAAGCCTTACAAAGATAATTAGTTTGGGATTTAAAAAGATTGAAGTGGAGTTACAACACCCAATAATAAAGAACCTTTTAAACACCTTACTGGAAAACGGTGCGGAAGGCGTTGGAATGAGTTCTTTTGGACCAACAACTTTCGCAATCACTGAAGGGAAAAAACGGGCAGAAGACTTGATGAAAACAGCTTCAGACCTTCTAAACGAGAGAAAAATAAGCGGTAAGTTCTTTATAACGCCCACAAGGAACAAAGGCGCCTTCATAGAAGAGACCTAAAACCGCTTACAACCTCCTTTTTAATAAGCTTTTAAAAAGATAAATAAAGGTTTGATAGTCCTCTTTTAATGTGGTGATAAGAAGATTGAAAAAGGTCAGGTTAGCTTGGGGTATAACGGGTGCTGGTCATTTCCTCCAAGACAGCTTTGAATTGATGAGCTCTTTAAAAAAGGAGCTAAATACTGATATGACAATTTTTGTTTCAAAGGCTGGGAGAGAAGTCATCCGTATGTACGGGCTTTCAGACTCTCTTTTGGAGTTGGCTGATGACAGTCATTTTAATGAAAGCTTTTTCGAGGAGGATCAAGGGGCAAGCTTCCCAAAGGCTGCAAGACTAGCTATAGGAGAGTATGATGCCCTTATAGTTTCTCCTACAACCACAAACACGGTGGCTAAAATCCTTCAAGGTATAGCTGACACGCTTGTAACCGTCTGTGTTTCACATGCTATGAAGGGAGAAGTACCTGTTATAATAGTGCCAACAGACCCTTACGAAGGATTTATCGAAACAACCCTCGCCATCACAACAGACCCTCTATTATGCGAGAGTTGCGATCCCTGTCCCGTTGTGGAAGTTTGCCCAAAAGAAGCCGCTTTTCTCAGAGAGGGAAAGATCTCAATAGATTTGTTAAAATGTAACGGGTGTAAAAAGTGCGTAGAAGCATGCTCCTACAATGCTATAAAATGGGGAGAAAAAGCTAAAATAAAGACAAGAAAAATCGATGTCGAAAACGCTAAAAAACTTTCAGAAATTGAAGGCATCTCCGTATTAGACACACCATTCAAAGTAAAAGACGTTCTAAAAGAGATATTAAACCCTTCCCAAGATTAAATAAAACCAAGATTATGTAAGATTTTATTACAATTCTTTGTTAAAAATATTTAGAAATCTTGTCTTACTTATATAATGATCAGCAAGAAGTTTTCCATCATGAACTAAGCAAAATACACCATATATTGAAGGAGCATTCTGAGCATCTTTAGCATCTTTAATTTCAAAAACTTTAACCTGAAGCCCCTTCTCCTCCGCAGTATCACAAATTGCGCTCACAGCTTTTTTATGATATGGGCATTGATTCGCATAAATTAAATTCAAGCCCTTATATTTACTCAGTTCCTTTTCCCAATTTTTAAACTTTGGTAAAGTGCCTTCCTTGAGCTGTTTTACTAATAATTCAAAACGTTCCGCTTTATCAACAACCTCAAATCCATTCTTCAAAAATAATCTCTTCTCAGCCATCATCGGACCATCACTTGTAACAACTGCAACACCGTTTTTTTTCTCTTTTTTTGCATCTTCAATACAATCATTTACTAAAAGTGAACCATATCCTTTTTTCCGATCTTTTTTACTATAGATATAAATACAATGAATCACCAAATATCCACTCGCATCAACAGCTCTCCATGCATATTCACCTGGAATATATTCAATGAAGCCTATCGTGCCTTCTGTATTTGACTGTAAAAGTTTTATTTTTAGACCTTCAGTAAAGCGTTGCTTTAACCAATCGAATTTCAGTTGATAACCTTCATATTTTGGATTTTTTGAACAATAAAAGCCATACTCAGAAATATTATTTTCATCTACAGTAACTATTTTAATATCATTCATTATGATTACCTCTTAATATCATCCATAATAATCATAATTGCACATCAATCTTTGATCTTTATTTAAAAATTTTGAGAGGGAGAGGTGATTAAAAATAAATATTTAGATTATAAAATTTGAACAACTCGCAAGAAGATGTCATTTTTCTATTAAAGATTTTTTAACTGTAGAATATGGGGATTCTACGCTCTTTTTTCTTTTGTAAAAATGTCCAGAGATTGAAAGAGTTGTTACGTCTCCCTTTTCTGTTTTTAGTTCCGTGCAAACGTATTCTAGAAGGCGTATTAAGGCGTAGGCATTAGCTGGCCATGCTCCCACCATATCATTCGATCTAAAAACTGCGGTTAGGTTGAGTTTCCCTTCACGGATGAGGAAGGATAGGAGATTGAGACAAGGGACTTCTTCTACAAAGTTGTCTATTAACGGGTTCCATAAGACTATTACCGCTCTCCGAGTGTTAGGATTTTTTTTCAACTTGTTAATAATGGCTTCAAGTTGGTCTATCTTGTGATGTTTATAGCCAAAATTGCGTATGCGATCACCATACTCATATTCAAACCTTGGTTCAAAGCCTAAGAAGTCTCCCTTGTCGATAACAGGAACTGTTTTTGCAAAGGTTAGGAACTCGGAGGCATATTCTTCTGCTTCTTTCGTTGTCATGTGCTCATAATCTGCAGGAATTTGTGCTTCAGGATTCCTTAAACGTACCATTAAATTCCTTATTTCAAGGGTGGTTTCTCCCCGTTCATCCGTCACTTCTTGACCTTCGCTATACACGGCCGTTTGAATCTTTCTATACGCTTCCTCTATACTTTCTGCTTCTATGAGCACTTCTCTATACCCCTATTTTCCTGAGAATATTTCGGAGATTTTTGAGTTATTTGATACATCTATAAGAACGAGTTTTTCAGACATAACGTCAACATTTTCGATTATTGAATTTTTGATGAAGAGAGGCACTCCGAGCGGATCTCTTAGCTCTACTCCTTGGTTATACGTGTGAACTTTCACTATGTTTTCAGCTATTTTTTCTTCTTCGTCACCCTTTTTTAAAAAAACATTAAATTCACACATTTTGGTTACACCTACCACAAGTTTTAGAAATAGAAAACATGTTTATTAACCTCACTAAAAAGATTTTTTAAAAACTAGGAGTATATGATTATCAAAAAGATTGTTTTTGAATATTTGTTATTTTTTGATTATTGAGGGGAAAGTTTTGGTTTTTTTGGCAGGCGGAATATCGATAAAACGTTCGGTTATTGAGTTTAAGGGCGAAGATGTGAGTTTGCGCACCCTTCAGCTTGTTGAAACTGTTGCGCGGACAGGTCTCAAGTATTGTTTTTTTGACTGGGAAGGTCTCAGGTGGAATATTCCAACGTATGAGCTTGAAAGCAATTTGGACTTGGCTGAAAGCTTTGAAAAAGAGCCTGTGCTAGTTTTACCTGTTTGTGCACGTTCTAATTATTATGATATCGATTTTACTGGAGGGCGTAACAGGCTGGATATATTGATAAATTATGCAAACTCTTATAAAACCATAGGCTTCCGTTTAAAGGCAGGAACTCCCGAGTATCTTGAAGAAGAAGAGAAAGGAAAGGATCCTAAAACAGAGATCGTTAAAGTTTTAGAATATATTTTAAAACGCTGTGATCCGGAACTTTTTGTAAGTTCTGAAGAAATCCCAGAAAAGATAAGAGATCTTATTTTAGAGTACGATATAACCCCTCTACTGTATTTAAATAAAGATGTTTTACAACAGGCAGAATCTATATTTAATGAGGGAGAACCTATCGTGCTTCATACACCTTTCGCTATAGACGTGCCTTTAGAATATGCTTTTAACGGGATATTTCCTTACATGATACGGCTAAAAGATATTGTTGGTGAACTTGTGGGAAATAACGTAGAGGTTGAGAAACTGGAGAGCCAAGTTTTAATGGGACTCAACGTTTGGAGTACTCTCCCAGAAAGTCTAAAAACTTTGCTTTCTAAAAAAATGAGGCAAATGTCCCTCAGCCAAGAAAATGAAGCCCTTATTGAAAAGTTTAGAGAGATGGTTAAATCGGGTGTTTGGTGCGTTATTGGTGCACCTTTCGAAATGGAAACAGACCAAGTTAGAAAGTTTGCAAAAATTTTTGAAAAAGATTTATTTGCAAATGTTACCCTTGAAAATGAAAGTAAAGAGGCGCTGAAAGTGATCAAGGAAAAAGCTCTTTGGACAGGATTCAAAAAACAATGTGTTTACCGTACCAAGATAGGGAAAAAATATTTCGTATGTAACCATGAGTATTCTACAGGCAACAAGTGCTTGTTTGGCGCATGCCCATTAATACAACCAAATTATGCTTCGTGTTACGTTTCAGAAGAAGATTTTTCAGTAAGGCTTGTCGAGAAAAACCCGGAGGTTAGTTCACCAAAAGATCAATGGAAAGAGTCTCCTTTGCCTGAAGATAAAGAGGAAGGCTTAAAACAGGCGGAAAAAATCGCCGAAAAACTGAACAACCGACTGAAAAGAGAACTTATTCTCACCGTTGAAAAAGCTTACGAAACCGCTAATCGCCTCTTAGAAGCAGAGGTAGTCTTTACAGAGAAAACAATAGAGGAAGAGGAAGAAGAAATAGAGGAAGAGGAAGAAGAAATAGAGGAAGAGGAAGAAGAAATAGAGGAAGAGGAAGAAGAAATAGAGGAAGAGGAAG
>JAEOSI010000050.1 GCA_016840425.1 Candidatus Wukongarchaeum yapensis | reverse complement strand
GACCAGAGATATATTCTGGGAGAAGCGTGTTAAGCGATTGGTGGTACTGGAACGGAAAAATAGGAAAACACCAAAGCAACATAGAAAAAAACGGGAAAAGAAAAACATCAAGACAACTAAGAAGATTGTTTAAGAAAAGGAAGAAAAGGTTCACACACTCGATAAACACAATAATTGCGAGGTTTGTCAAAAACTGCTGGGAAAAAGGAGTTTCAGAAATCGTTATAGGAGATGTAACACGCATAAGAGAGAACAGTAGAAAGAAAATGAAAGGGAGAAAAGCTAATGCGATGATAAACAACTTCTGGTCTTTTAAATACACCTATGAACGACTTAGAGTAACAGCAGAAAATCACGGAATAAAGATAGGGAAAAAGGATGAGAAATACACGTCTAAAACCTGTTCTCTCTGCGGGAAAGTGCACAGAAACGGTAGAAAACACAGGGGATTATACATCTGTAAAACGCATGGAGTAACGGTGAACGCTGATGTTAACGGTGTTGCGAACATAGCTAACCCGATATTCCCGAAGCCCTACTGGTGGGATAGGGATAACTGGCTGGTGGCACAGCCATCGGTTGTAAAAGTTAAAACAACAACCGTAGAACCGCCAACCCTTTAGGGTGGAGAGTATGTCAGTATTAAAAAACTTCCCTACATTCTCTTTTTCATTGGCTTATCAAATAACTCAAAAATATGCGGGGAATAAGCCTTATTTTTTATTTATTTTATATAGTTTACTAATAATTCTATATACTAAAACAATAAAATATATAAAAATAAAAAACAAAAAAAACAATAAGAATGTTTTACAGTTTTTACGGTTTTAAACGGAGGTATTTAATTGGAATATTTTCTTATTCATGCAAGTGATTTACACCTATACGAAGCATGGGAAAGCAGGTCAAAAATCGAACAACTAGTCTCTGAGGTAAACGATTATTGTCCTAACCTCTTAGTCATCACAGGAGATTTGACTCATAACGGACTTGAACAAGAAATGATGGAAATAAAAGAGATTTTAGCCAAAATAATGTGCCCCACAATCATCATTCCAGGAAATCATGATGCAAAATCTTGGGGATGGAAATTTTTCGAAGAAATCATCGGGCCAAGATCCATAAAATACGAAGATAAACACGTGGTACTTCTTGCTATGGACTCCTCAACACCAGACTTAGCTGAAGGCCACATCGGACGGGAAAACTATCCTCTAATAGAAGAAACCTTCTCCAATAGCGATGGAAAAATCAAGATTTTTGCTTTACACCACCATCTAGTACCCGTCCCACAAACAGGAAGGGAAAAAGCAGTACTTACCGACTCAGGAGACGTTTTAGAGATACTTATGAGAACAGGCGTAAATCTCTCTCTGTGCGGTCACAGACACGTCCCCTGGGTATGGCAACTTGAAAAAATGGTGATCAACCACACAGGAAGCATTGGAAGTCTAAGAGTAAGAGGTGCAAGAGAAAACTACTATTCCTTACTCGAACTAAAAGACCAAGAGATCAACATCTCCCTAAAAGCAGTGGGTGGGAAAGAAAAGGCCTTCAAAGAAGCATTTTTCAACAAAACTCTAAAAAAATCATGCCCCATAAAAATATACACCCCATAAAAGGGGTTATTTTATTTTAATACTATTAAATAAAAATAGATAAGAGAAAAGGAGATAAAAAAATTAGTTTGCAACTTAAAAAGAAAACTGTTAATGAGGTTAAAACGCGTTAGGAGGGCGTAAATGGTAAGTTTGTTTTTACTTTTCTATATAGTAATTTATATTCTATATATCATAAAATACTTATAATCCAAAATAACTCCATAACCCAAAAGCAAAGAGGAAAATCACTAATTTCCAAAAAATGAAAAACTAGCATAATTTTATCCTTTCAGAATCATGTAATAAATGATACAAAAATGAAAGGTCTTGCTTATGGTTCTGAAGAAAATTCCCCCAAATTTTTTCCCGGAAAAGAAACACTATTACCTTCGCCTTTTTCCTAAACCTAACCGTTATAATCATTTTAGGAAATAATACCGACAAGTATAATGGTGATGGAAGAATTGCCAGTTCAAGGTCAAAAAGCAGAATTAAAAGGTTTTAGCGCTGTATTGAAAGAAAAAAGAAATTTAAAAAACGTAGAGTTAATGGCCGAAGAAAGTGTGAGAGAAGAGAAAAAATTGACGCTTCAAGCCCCAAAAATAGAGGTAAGAGATCTTAATGCTTGGTTCGGGGACAATCATGTCCTACAAAACATAAATTTGGACTTCAAAGCCCGAACAGTCACTGCGATAATTGGTCCCTCCGGATGCGGAAAATCAACCTTCCTACGCTGCTTGAATCGAATGAACGACATATACCCAGATTTCAGGATGGCCGGAGAAGTGATATTAGATGGAGAAAACATCTACGACGATGGCTCAGATGTAGTGAGCGTAAGGAAAAGAATCGGAATGGTTTTCCAAAAACCAAACCCCTTCCCAAAAACCATTCGCGAAAACATACTCTTCGGCCCATTAATCCACGGCATAAGAAATAAAGATAAACTTGACGAGATTTTGGAAAAAAGTTTGAAAGCTGCTGCTTTATGGGACGAAGTAAATGATAGATTAGACGATTACGCCTTCGACCTCTCAGGAGGACAACAACAAAGACTATGCATAGCAAGAGCCCTAGCAATAGAACCAGAAGTAATCCTTATGGATGAACCGTGCTCAGCCCTCGACCCCACGGCAACAGCAAAAATAGAAGACCTAATATACGAACTCAGCAAAAAATACACAGTAATAATAGTAACCCACAACATGCAACAAGCAGCAAGAGTCTCCAGATGGACCGCCTTCCTCCTAACCGGGGAAATAATAGAATACAATGCCACAGAAACCCTCTTCGAAACCCCAGAAAGAAAAGAAACCGAAGACTACATCACAGGAAGATTTGGCTAAAAACTAAAAAACTCACAAAAGTCTACTTCAAAAGGAGAATGGAGCGTTATTTTTTGTGAAAGTTACAACAAGAAAGGCTTTTCATGAAGAGTTAGAAGACCTAAAAAAAACCGTCGAAAATATGACACAAATAGTTCTCGAGGTCGTCAGAGCCTCAGTAAGATCCTTAATAAATCAAGATACAGAACTTGCTCTAAAAACCATCGAAAAAGGGGAAGAAGTTGACTTATTAGAGTTTAACATAGAAAATAAGTGTATGGAACTGCTCGCCCTTTACCAACCCGTAGCCGTAGATCTCAGAACCATCGTAACTATTGTAAAAATCATCGTAGACCTTGACAGATTAGCAGACTTCTCAGCGGACGTCTGCCAAGTAACCCTCTTCACTCACCATCTACAAAAAGTAAGAGAAATAGACAAAATAGGCATAATGTACGGAAAAGTAGACACCATAGTAAGACTCGCCCTAAAAGCTTTTATTGAGAACGATCCGGAACTCGCAAAAACCCTAGGAGACCTTGATGATGAGGTTGACAAGCTTTTCGTTAAAGTTATCGAGGAAGGTATTGAAACAATGAAAAATGATCCCTCATCTATATACTTTACTGCAAACCTTATCCTTGTTTCAAAATATTTGGAGAGGATGGCGGATCACGCCTGTAACATCGCAGGAAGAACCATATACATGGTCACAGGAAAAAGAAAGAAAATACACTAAAAAACCCAAAAAGCTTGTTTTTTCCTCAGAAAAATTTGTAAACAGTTTTTTTCAAAAAACTTTTAAACAAAAATCGTTTCCCTATTTTTGATTTGTTTTATCTATCCCTTTTGTTTGTTTTTAAATGATGTTAATGAAATTTTTATAGCAATCACAATCAACATATATAAGATGAAAGTCATTTTCTAATCAAAGTGGGGTACTTCTATGCTTATTTTTTCTTTATTGTTTTTCCATCGCTTTGCTTCCAAGCCCCAAAATTAACATTAGAGGGATAGATTTTTGTTTGATATTTAAGGATTTTAGGGTGATTTTAGTTGCTTAATAGTGAAGGGGGTTCAAATAAAATCAACAAAGATGAGGAAAAAACCGAAGAAAAAACTGAAAAAGAAGAAGGCGTTGTTAGCCAGTATTTGTTCAATGTTAATAAGCTAAGCATGGAGATGTGGATTGATTCCCTCAACACGGTTTTATCAGATATGGGGTTTAAAAAAACCCTCTCATTAGGAATGCCTACAGAAGATGCTTTAGTTTATGAATACTCAAGAGAGGAAGAAGAAAAAGAAGAAAAAAAAGAAAAAGTGATCATATACCAAGTAAGCGCTAAAGAAGGTCAATTAAGCATCTCTGCAAAAGAAGATCTACTTCTAGACCTAATAATCACGCTTGCAACCCATATGAGTATTATGATAGCTATGGATGTCTTTTACGACTTGCTTGGGGAAGAACTTGCTGAAAAACTGAAGAACAAACTTAAAAGAGGACTTTCAAACCTGTTTAAAAAATCAATAGAAGAATCGAAAAAAGAACTAGAAGAAGCCAAAAAACAACTAGAAGAAGAATTAACAGAAATATTTTCGGATCAGCTAGTAGAAGATATTATTAGCAAATTTAGTCAATTATTAGATCAAAATATTCTTGCAGGTGCAGAAATTACTCCAGAACTATTAGACAACCTCAAATTTTTATCTTTAGAAATATTCGGCGATTTATTGATACGAGAGAATCCTAGAAAGGCAATGGAATGCTATTCTTTATGTTTAAAAATAAGAGATGATCCAACAGTTAGGGAAAAATACTTTGAGGCTTGGCAGTTAACATATAAAGAGGAGAAATAGAAAATATTTAGGCAAAATATCTACCCAAAACAAATTTTTTTTTTCGCCTTCTTCTCTAACTTTTTGAGTAAAGGAGTTGGTACTTAATGCTTCTTAATGTTGATAATATAACCATAATGCCTGACGACTCAGACAAAACCATCACAAAAAATGTCACCTTCTCCATGGAAGAAGAAGAAGTTCACGCCCTCATCGGACCTAACGGCTCTGGTAAATCCTCTATAGCCTACGCAATCATGGGGTTAAAAGCTTACTTACCCGCCCAAGGCAAAATAATTTTCAAAGGAAAAGACATTACCTACGCCTCCATAACAGAACGTGCAAAAATGGGCATCACTCTCGCATGGCAAGAACCTGTAAGGTTTGAAGGCATAACCATCGCAGAATACCTCGAAATAGTCGCAAAAAACCGAGAAGAATCAGCAAAAGTCCTGAAATTAGTGAACTTAGACGCTAATAAATATCTAGACAGAAAATGTGACAACACCCTAAGCGGGGGAGAAAGAAAAAGAGTAGAGATCGCAGCAGCCGTAGCAATGAATCCAAAACTCCTAATGCTTGATGAACCCGATGCAGGTCTCGACATAATAGCTTACGGAGAGCTCTCCTCCATGCTAAAAAAAATAAAAGAAGAAACAGGTGCTTCCATCCTCATAATAACCCACAGAGAAGAAACAGGAGGAATAGCAGACTACGCCTCTCTAATGTGGGACGGACAAGTCATAGCCAGCGGAGAATTCAAAGAAATAATGGAAAGATACTGCTTAATGGCAAGAGGTGAAAAGAAATGTATGATAGAACCCTGCCCGAAGATATCGTTCAAAGCGCGAAAACAGTCGGTATAATCGTTGACGAAATGCTAAACCCCGAAAGCCCAAAACTCCTCCTAAACTACAACAAAATAGTAGGAATAAAAGAAACAAAAGGTTTGACTATAGAAGGTGAAGAACTTGAAAACGGGGTCATGGGCGACATAATCGTAGAAGATGGCGTAAAAATAAAAGAACCAGTACACCTCTGCTTCGGCGTAACACCCTCAGAAGGTGTCCAAGAAATAATCCCCCGATTCATAGTAGGCGACGACGCAGAAGTCTCATTCCTCGCCCACTGCTCCTTTCCAAATGCCATAAAATTCACCCATAAAATGGAAGGAGAAATGATAATCGGCAAAAACTCAAAACTATTCTACGAAGAAAGACACTACCACGGCAAGAACTCAGGCGCCAAAGTATACCCAGTCTTCGAAGTACATGTAGGACCAAAAAGCAAATTCATCTCCCTCTTCTCCCTAACCCACGGCACCGTAGGCACCGTAAACATAAACATGGACATATACGCCCACCAAGAAGCAAAAGTAGAAATAGAAACAAAAGCCTACGGAAAAAACAAAAAAGACCGCGTAGAAATAAGAGACGCCGTTTTCCTCGAAGGAAAAGACTCAAAAAGCATCATAAAAATGAGAGCAGCAGCCACAAACGGCGGCGTAGTACTCATGAAAGGAATAACCGAAGCAAACGCTCCAGGAGCCACAGGTCACGTAGACTGCAAAGAAATAGTCCAAGGCTTCGGCTCAATAGTAGCAGCAATACCCATAGTCCGCGTAACAGACGACCACGCAAGAGTAACTCACGAAGCAGCAGTAGGACGCGTAAGCCAAAAAGAACTAGACACTCTCATGGCAAGAGGTCTAACAGAAGACGAAGCAGTAGACATGATCATCCGCGGAATAATGTAAAAACACCTTTAACTATGCCAAATCATGAGAAAATTAAAGGTTCTACCTTAAGGGTAATTTGTAGGCAGGCAGGAATAAAGCGAGAGGAATTTTTGAAAGCTTATGAAAAAGCATGAACAAACTCGCCTAAAACAACATATCTGGCTTCTTGCCTTCAAAAATTCGCCCAAATCCAACCTGAAGCCCAAATTTCAAATAAGCCCAAAACGTTAGACGACATTGCTGGATTGGTGCAAAAATGAATGAAAAATATATTTTAGTTGAACGCTCTCCAACCGTAGAAGAATATCAAAAGCTCCGCGAAGCGGTTGAATGGTGGAGCGTAGACCCCGAAGCAACTGAAATCGGCTTGCATAACTCCCTATTTTCTGTATGCGTTATTTTCAAGAATGAAGTTATTGGCTGTGGGAGGGTGATCGGAGATGGCGGTATTTACTTCTACATCCAAGATATAATCGTTCTACCGGAGTTCCAGGGAACGGGAATCGGTAAACACATTATGGACGCCATCATGAATTACCTCAAAGAACACGCTCATCCCAACGCTTTTATCGGCTTAATGGCGGCAAAAGGAGTTTCCAAGTTCTACGAAAAATACGGGTTCACTGAGCGACCACCAGATAGACCATGTATGTTCAAAATATGGGAGAAATAAGAGAATATAAAATGAAACCTAACAAGGAATATACCCTCAAGCCACATTATACACAACCTCCTAAAAAACACAAAAAATAAAAACTTTAAAGAAACTTTTTTTTCTGCTTTCATAACTCAACTCCACAGCAAACACAAAACCTCGGATCACTAAATTTCAAGGATTGGGAAAAAAATGATTCCAAAGAAATTTTTTCTGACAAAAGGTGTTGGAGTCCACAAAGATAGGCTTCAATCTTTCGAATTAGCCCTAAGAGAGGGGGGTATAGCGATCTGTAATATAGTAAACGTTTCCTCTATTTTACCGCCATATTGCAAAATGATCGATAAATCTGAAGGATTAAAACAAATAAAACTAGGACAAATAACTTACTGCGTACTATCCAAAAATTCCACCAACGAACCTCGCAGATCAATAAGCGCTGCTATCGGTATAGCAGTTCCTTCAGAAGAAAGACTTTACGGATATATAAGCGAATACCACAGTTACGGTGAAGAAGAAAAGGAAGCAGGCGACTACGCCGAAGACTTAGCAGCCACAATGCTGGCGACAACGTTAGGAATAGATTTTGACCCCGAAAAAGCCTGGGACGAGAAAAAAGAAGTCTACAAAGCAAGCGGGAAAATCTTCGAAACAACCAGCATCTGCCAAACAGCTACAGGGAAAAAAGACTTTTGGGTCACCGTAATAGCAGCCACAGTTTTTTTAGAAGAATAAACCATAACACTACAATATAAGAAGAATATAAGAAGCTACAAAAACAGCATAATGCATAAAATATCAAAAAAACAATCCTTCAAGCTTTTTAATACCCCATAGGCAAACCATCACCGCGAAAATCACACACTCCAACTTTTAATTTTTTGTTTTCAATCAATACTCCCTGCGCAACACCAGTCCTCCCAGGATAAGGAAGCTTTTGAATATCGTAACCTGATCTTGGATATTTAATCCCTTCCTCAACCAAGACCTTTTTACCACCACCCCACAAAAAACGCGGAAACTCGATCGCTTCCCACAACGGCATATGATAATCAACCAAATTACTAACCAAAAGAGCATGCTGCTGAGGCCTAAACTCCCCACCGCTCGCACCAAGAGCAGCAAACACATCACCTTCCCTTTCCAAAAGCAAAGAAGAAAGAGTATGAACAGGCCTTTTACGCGGCGATACAACATTCGGACCGTCAAACTTGAAATAAGACGCACGACCATTAAGCGGAACACCTGTCCCCGGATCAACAAGCCCGGAACCAAAAGGATAAAACAAACTCTGAATCGCTGAAACCACATTACCCTCCTCATCCGCCACGGCAAAATATGTAGTATCTCCTCCAAACAACGTAGTATCAATCTTATAATGCAATTTCTCCTCAACTAATCTTGAAGCATACTCTTTAGAAACAAAATCCCTCAAAGAAACATCCACAAACCTAGGATCACCAAGCTCACTATCACGCTTCCCATAAGCAATCCTCGCCAGCTCAACACCCAAAACCACCCTATGCGCTGAATTAGGAGCATGCTTAACAACATCCTGACTCTCCAGCATATTCAAAATCAACAAAGCAGTCGCTCCCATCGTAGGAGGCGGCATCTCATAAACAGCCACCCCACGATAATCCGTAAAAATCGGGTCAAACCACTCCGGAGAATAATCCTCAAAGTCTTCTACCGAAAAAACACCACCCTGACTATTCACATACTCCACAATCGACTCCGTAACATCTCCTCTATAAAATCCACCAGACCCTCCTTCCGCAATACCCCTAAGAGTTGACGCAAGCTCTTTTTGAACCAAATACTTACCAACCTCACAAACATTCTCATTTGCAAGAAAAATCTTTTTAAAACCATCATCCCTCCCTAACTTTTCTTTCAACAATTTAATAGCAACCGATAAACTCCGATAAATAGGAAAACCCTCCTCCGCATAACCAATCGCATCACTTAACAAACCACTAAAATTAGAAACACCAAACCTCTCATGCAACTCACAAAGCCCCCCCACAAGACCAGGAACAACCACCGTCAAAGCCCCCCTTCCCGGTATTCTAGAAAAACCCTTACCCTTCAAAAAATCCAACGATAAACCACTCGGAGCCCAACCACCCGCATTAATTCCACATATTTTATCATCATCACGCAAATACACCAACGCAAAAAAATCACTACCAAGACCACCTAAATGAGGCTGCAAAACCGTTAACGCAAAACTCGATGACACAGCAGCGTCAACAGCATTCCCCCCATTCATCAAAACCTTAAAACCCGCCAAAGAAGCAAGAGGATGCTCAGTTACAATAACACCACCAGAACCCAAAAACGGAGTCTTATACAACACAAACCACCACCCTAACACGATAAAACCAAAAAAACATACCTAATATAAACCTATTTTTTAAAAAATAAAAAAAACCAAGCCACATTACCCTCATATACCCCCACTTCAGTTAATTTAAAAGTAAAACAAAAAATTTTTCTATGGCGGGTTATAGATCAGGTTTTACAGTTTAGATGTGTAATCAGTTTTTTCTTGCATATGTTTTTTAGGCTATCTGGTATTGGTAAGGTGTTATTAGAGTGAAAAAAGAAAGGGGGGTTTTTAAATGGGTGTAAGCGGTCATGTTATCCTTGTCGGATGCGGTAGATTGGGCGGTCGGGTAGCTAAGTTGTTGAAAGAAATGGATGAGGATGTTATAATAATTGAGAAAGATGCTGAGGCTGAATTTGTTGAGGAAATTAAAACTGAAACAGGTTTTCCTTTACTGTTTGGGGATGCAAAAGATGCCGGTGTTTTAGAGGAGGCGAACGTTAGAGAAGCGGCTACGATAGTTTTTGCTTCGAATGATTTTTTGGCGAATTTTGAAATTAGTCTAAAAGCGAAGGAAATGAATCCCCGTATTAGGGTTGTTTTACGCATGTTCGAACAAGAGTTAGCGGAAAGCTTTAAAAAACGGTTTAATATCGATAGTGTTTTCAGTGTTTCCGCCCTTGCAGCGCCTCCTTTCGCTATTTCGGCTTTGACTAAACACGTGATTATTAATACTTTTGAAATTCATGGAAAGTTATTGATTTTTTCAAGGTTTTGTGTAGGTGAAAATTCTGGACTTCTTGGGAAGACTATTCAAGAGTTAGAAAAGCTTAATCTTAGCGTGATTATGCATCAAGGGCATTGCAAAGAGCTCCACCTTCATCCCAAGCCAGATCTTAAGATTGAGTCTGGCGACTTGCTGCTTATTATGGCTAGTTCGAAGGTTATTGAAAAGATAGCGGAGATAAATGAAGGCCGATAAAATGTGGGAGGTATTAGGATGAAAACGTTTAGAAAAAAGATCATAGCACAGTGGCGAGATTTTAAGGCTGTTTTTTTAGAATTTAAGTGGACGATGTTGTTTTTTTTGGCTTTGAACTTTATCAGTGCTTTAATACTTTGGGGGTGGTATGATAAAGAAGAATTGAGCTTTTCAGAGGCATTTTATGTTTCTCTTCGCATGATTTTTTTCGATATAGACTTAGATTATCCTGATAGTTTTCCGCTTCAACTTTTGTTCATCTTTGTTCCTCTTATAGGTGTAATCATCGTGGTGGAAGGACTTCTGCGTTTCGTTAACACTTTGTTTGCAAAGGCCAGCCATATGGAGTTGTGGCAAGAGATAAAAGCTAACACCTACTCAGATCATGTGATCGTATGTGGTTCAACCCATCTCGGGCATAGGGTCACTCGGCTGCTGACCGAGCTTGGTGAAGAGGTTGTGATAATCACTAAAGATCCTGAAAGCGCTTTTATAGACGAGCTTCAAGAAGAAGGTATCCCTGTTTTCGTTGAAGATTGTATCCAAGGCAGAGGTTTACAGAAAGCCAATATTTCAAAAGCAAAGTCCATCATAGTAGTTGAAAAGGATGATCTGACAAATATCGGCATAGTTTTGGAAGCCAAAGAGCTAAACCCAGATGTCCAAATAGTACTCGGACTTTTTAACGAAAAACTTGCAGAACGTTTAACAAAAGAAATCCATATCTATAGAGTTTTCTCTCCATCCTTCCTTGCAGCTCCTGCCGTTGCAAGAACGGCAGCAACCGCTTTTAAATGCGTTTCCATCATGGATTCTATCTATTTTGGAGGAATAACTGCTTTCATTGCAAGCTTTACTTTAAACAAAGACTCAAAGCTTATCGGGAAAAAACTAGAAGATCTTGAAGAAATGGGTTTGAACGTTATTGTTTTCCAAAGAGGAAATAAAGGGAAGATGAATTTCCATCCTCTTTTAGATCAAGAAATGATAGAAGAAGATTTTATTATAGGTATAGCACAGATGCCCGTGCTAAAAAAGATCGAATACCTTAATTGCCCGTCACAAACAATAATAAAAAACAGCGATTAAAAAAACATACATCTGACTAGCTGACGGTATATAGCCTACTATGATGCAGATAAGGGCAACAATTGACAAAAATTCATCCTTCTTTTAAAACCCATAAGCAAAACACCACCGCGAAAATCACACACTCCAACTTTTAATTTTTTGTTTTTATCGTCTTTTCTAAAAGTAAAA
>JAEOSI010000233.1 GCA_016840425.1 Candidatus Wukongarchaeum yapensis | reverse complement strand
TTCCACTACGACCCATACCAACAAAATGCACAAACTTACGTTCCTGCAAAGCTTTACTAAGGGGGAGAACAGCGTTAATCAATCCGCCTCTGTCTACATCTATTTCTTGAACAACTCTTTCCCCCGTAGATATTAGACGGTCAGTTGCCTTTCCAAAAGCAGATAAGTCCATAAACGGTTGTAAAACAGTTTCAACCATGTATAGCGCCTCAAAACGCTATTATACAGAGATAGATGTAGGTAACATGCCTTTAATTATCATACCAATTTGTGGTTCTATTTTTAACTTTTTTGCTTTTTTTTCCAGTAAATTATTTGTTATATGAACATATAATATTCTGATACCATCATGTGGCATTGGGCATACATTTAATTTAAATGCTTTTATTTATATAGATCCTTTTTTAATCGAGAGTCATCTGCCTCTTTTTTATTGCTTGGACTACTTTTATGGCATCAAGGGTTTCTGATACATCATGGGCGCGTATAACGTGAGCTCCTTTATAAACCGCGGTGGCTGTAGCGGCTAAGGATCCGAATAAACGATGTTCAGGATCAGGCTTATTAAGAATCTCACCGATAAAAGATTTCCGAGAAATAGACACAAGAACTGGTCTACTAACATCTCTAACCTTATCCAACTCATCTAAGATAACTAGGTCGTGAAAAGCTGCCCTACCGCCCCACCTGCCGATTCCAGGATCAACAACTATTTTCTCAACATCCAGACCCGCTCTTTCTGCGATCTGCAAACTTTCAAACAAAGCACTCTTTATCTCCTCCAAAGTATAAACATCTCCAGGCTCAACACGGGTAGCCATAACTATGGCAGAAGTATCATAATCTGCTACAACTTTCGCCATAAGAGGATCTCTTTTAAAACCACTAATATCATTAATGATGGAAACATCCAACTTCAAAGCGTTTTCAGCAACCTCAGAATTCATGGTATCTACCGAAATTGGGACGCTTAAACCAGCATCATTTAACGCTTTAATAGCCCTAACTATACGCTCTATTTCCTCCCCTTTTGAAACTGTTTTAGAACCTCCATAAACCAAGTGAGGAGCTGTGGAAACCGCGCCAATATCAACCATATCAGCTCCTTCGCCCACATGCTCTAAAGCAAGTTTTACAATACCCTCTAAATTGGTTCTCACACTCCTAGAATAAAAAGAACCGACTGAAAGGTTTATAACGCCTAAAACTCGGACAGGAAACCCATCCCCAACCCCGATATCAGACAAATACCCTCTAACCAATCACTTCAACTCCTAAAAATCACCTAAAAAGACTAAAATGACAATTCTTCTTCTAAAATCATGAAAATAAAACGATTATCTCACTTAATCTCATAAAAATCTTTACGAGAACAGAGAACGCCTAAAAACATGCATTCCTCTGGAGCGATCTTCAAAACGTCAGAAGATATAAAATCGTTGACCAGCCTAACAGGTGCTCCCCTTACTAAAACCATAGGGATTCCTTCATCGCTTTCACCCATAAGAATCTGGGCAGCATGAGCTAAAGAATCTGCAAGATTTCGCCGCGTAACTTGCAAAGGTCTACCGAAAAGATCATTTTTACCCCGTTCATCAACAACAGGTTCAAATCCCGCAACGGCTAAGGCAAACCCTCCAGTACCGATACGCAAAGGCAATGAATTACTATCGCAAATAATTACGCCCACATGCACCCCCTCCTCCTCCTTAATCGTCTTGTGAATAGAATAAGCGGTCTTGTCAGGATTTTCTGGAAGTAATATAAACGTTCCAGGAGGGGCGTTGGACCGATCTACCCCCGCGTTTGCTTGAATAATACCTTCTCTTAACGTCAATATGGCACCTTCAACACAACCATAAACATCTTCAGCCTCTCTAATCACCACCTCAGCAAATTCTGGCGACAAAGAGGCCTTTTCCGCCAGCAACTTTGACTTCTCAGAAGGCTTGATGTTTAAAACAGGAACAATCCGATTCTCACAAGTAGCCACAAGCTTCGATGTAATAATCAAAATGTCTCCCTCAAAAAACTCAACCCCAGCTTCCCTAACCGCTTTAAAGATCACGCTTGTTAAACCAGAGCCAACCTCTACAAGCCCTGTCCTAATATTGAAAAACTCCAACTAAAAACACCCAATAAAAGTGAAACAGATCAAACAAGGAAAAGATTAACACTATTAACTTCAAAAAATACCCAAACACTCAAAATACCAAAAATCCTTGCAAACCTTCTCAAGAACCCATAAAACAAAACAAAAGAATAACTCAAAAGATTGCCAATGTTATAACACTTAAAAACTATATTCTAACCTTAGAAAAACAAGAAATATGAAGAAAAAACCAAGGTTAAAAGCCTTTCTATTACTCTAAAGGCTTGGGTAAAACAGGTGAGGGAAGTTCAGGGAGTTTATCTGTATCTTTTGAAGGTTCAGGTTTGGAAACAGTCTCTGTTAAAATCTTTAAATCTTCTGCTTCAATATTAAAAACACATGCTTTCCCTTCACTAGATTTACACTCACTTTCAACCACTTCTAAAACTTTAAACCCTAAACCTTCAAAGATTCCATGAATAGCGCCCGCAGACCAATTACACAAACCAACACGTTCACCCTGCCCTTTAATAAAACTACACAACCAACACTCTTCATCCCTCAAAACCCCACTAATTTTTCCCTCATCCCTACGAGAAAAACTTGCTTGAACTTTTGTCCAAAAAAAATTAAACCAAAACCTTTTAACAAATTCTTCCAGTAAATCACCGCTTATCTCCTTATTAGGCAGGTCAAGGAGACTTGAGAGTTTCAAAGTTACATCTCTTCCACATTTGTAAAAAGCCTTTGAAGAAAAAGCCTTTGAAGAAAAAGCCTTACGAATACTCCCATAAAGCAAAGAACATCCAAGAGGATACTTTCCCCCACTAAAAGAAGGGGGAAAACCCTTAACCCGATCAACTAAACGTTTAAACCAACCTGCATCACTATCCTTAACCAATCCCCCAAGGAATAAACAATTAAAATCTTCATCTGCCCTTTCCATATCAAGCTCAACGACCTCTTCCCGACCAACAACAAGTCCTTCACCACCCTTCTTCTCCAAAATTTTTGAGAAACCTGCCTCCTCTTTTCCCCTAA
The DNA here is from genome assembly GCA_016840425.1 of Candidatus Wukongarchaeum yapensis. Lineage (GTDB taxonomy): Archaea > Asgardarchaeota > Wukongarchaeia > Wukongarchaeales > Wukongarchaeaceae > Wukongarchaeum > Wukongarchaeum yapensis. Next base: position 29 of record JAEOSI010000233.1, on the reverse strand, counting down.
AACTCGAAAAAATCCTCTTAAAAATTGCG
>JAEOSI010000049.1 GCA_016840425.1 Candidatus Wukongarchaeum yapensis | reverse complement strand
TTCGCCCTCGCGACAGGGGTTCGAAACCGTAATCACTAAAACCTTTCTAACGTAGAATATGGCGAAAATCCCCTCCGCGGCACCAACATTCCTTCCATAATCCCTCGACTTTTAACATCGCTATGAAGCGTTTTTTACAGGCGGAGGTGACTTTTTTTCTTTTCTTTGTTTTGCTTTTTTCTTTTTTTTCTTGTTTTTGGTTTCTTTTTTGTAATGGGTTTATTCTTGTTTTTGTTTTTAGGGGTTGTGTTCTTTTTATTTTGTTTTTATGAGAACCGATTGGTTGCTTTTGTAGCTAATTCTGTGCTGTTTCGGTCCTCGAAAACGCTGAAGAACTACATGAAAGTCGTAGCACTAGACGCAAACAGCCGCTATGCTTTGTCGTAGATTTTATAAACAATAAAGGACTTTCTACCTTCAACCGTCTACGATCTAAAGAAAACACCCTCAAAGGTTCAAAGTCTCTAAAACGGCTTGTAGAGGCTTTTAGGGGCGTTTTTGAGCGGCGGGGGTGACCGAGTCCGGCCAAACCAAAAAAAAGATAAACACGAGGTTTGAGGTGCTAGGCTTAGGACCTAGTGGCGTAGGCCTGCGTGGGTTCGAATCCCATCCCCCGCACCACCTATGGGTTGTTGGGCATTTTTCCGGTTCTTTTGACTGATAGAAACCAGTTTGAGGTTCTGTAGCATTTAGATAGAACCAAGGAATTTAAACATCTTTGGTCAAGACTAAACTTTGATTCATTTGTCTTTTTATAATTTCTATCTTCGATATACGCCGTATCGTTCTATCGCTGTTAGCAGTGCTTTAACATTATTTGTAGGGGTTTTTAATGGAATCTCGCAACCGGTAGAAAGAACATAGCCACCTCCCTCCTTTGCCTTCTCTATACAAGACTTTGCTTCTTCTTCGACATCTTTTGCGCTCTTGAAGGGCATTTTTGCATGATCTACATTCCCTATTAAGCACACCTTATTTCTAAGCTGCTTTTTAACTTCGCCTATATCTCCTGCTGCGAAACAAATGGCATCCGGATTCAAGGCGGCTTGCATATCGAGGTAAGGCTTACTAGAAACATTACCTATTATTACATTTGCACCGTAATTCTGTAGCGATGTTACAACTGGTTTTAAGTATTTTATATCGAATTCCGAGCATTGCGTCCTACTCATTACATCGGCGCCAGCGAACCCGTCTTTTACCAGTATTACATTTACTCCTTGGTCTATCATGGTTTTTCCATATTCTATGCAAGTGCGTGTTGTTATCTCTAACATCCTCTTTAAAATATCAGGGTTCAGCAGCATATCTCTTGCAATTTGATCAAATCCTCTTATCCCGTCTAAAATAGTAAACGGTGAGGCCATGAATCCGACAACCGAGATATCTTTGCCTACAGTATCTACAAGTATTTTTAAGCTCTCTAATACTATCGGCATCCTTCCGTCTTTTAAAGGGTCTGCAACCTCTAGATTATCAACATCACTAGGGTCCTTTACAACATATTCAACTATTTTAGGGTAGTCCATTTCCTTTATCTCAATCTTTGAACCCAGCGCTTCAGCCTCAACAGTTATGCATCCCCATGGTGACATAATATTATCATGCCCGAACATTTCTTTGGCTTTCAGTTGTGTCCGCGCGATTCCTTGAGCAGTATAATAGACATCTCTCATAGTAACGCCAAGTTCATTGAGCACAGAATGTCCAGCTCCAAAATATAAGTAAAAAAGTGGAACTCTGTCAGGCTCTTCCAAATTCATAGCTGCTTCTAACCTTTCTAACGAATTCATTTTTTCTCCCCTAGCTAAACCTATTGTAAAACTTGTTTGGTTTCCCGCTTTCTTATAGCTTTTTAATGAAGATCAAAGTTAAGCTACTTCCAATTTTTCTGTTATCAATTTTTTTGTAAAAGTTTTTAATTGCGTGAAAGTAAAAAATATAAAACCTTCTGAAAGGGGGGCGTTAATTTGGCTAAGGTAACATGGTTTGGCCACGCGTGTTGGCTTGTTGAGGGGTCCCCAGTTGAAGGGGAGACTTTAGGCGTCGTTATAGACCCTCATGATGGTGTATCCATCGGTCTAAAAAAGCCTGAAGTTACGGCAGAAATCGTTCTTGTTTCTCATTCCCATTTTGATCATAACCATCCAGAAGTGGTTAAAGGTTACAAAAAAGTAATTGACAAACCAGGATCATACAATGTTGGTAACTTTCATGTTAAAGGCGTACCTGTCAAGCATGATGACAAAGGGGGATCTCTAAGAGGAGACAATACCGTTTTTGTTTTCGAATTAGACGGGATAAAGTTCTGCCATACAGGAGATCTCGGCCACACTTTTACAGAAGAACAAATAGAGAAGATTGGAAAAGTAAACGTTTTATTCGTACCAGTAGGCGGAGTTTACACAGTCGACGCTGAGAGCGCAACTATCGTCACCGAGCAATTAAAACCTAACATAGTAGTCCCCATGCATTATAAACTTCCAGGGCTTACCGTAGGCATCGGAAGCCTTGAGCCGTTTTTAGAGGGTAAAAAAGTCAAAAAAGCGGGGTCAAACACGGTGACAATCACGAAAAATGACCTACCGGAAGAGACAGAAGTCCTTGTCTTCGAATACACACCCTAACTATTTTTCTCTTTATCACTCGAAAAGTTTCAGCACAAGTGAACTACTCCCAGCCGCCGCAGGGAGCTTCCTTGGTTCAACGACTGAACTTGCCTGGATTTCTCTTGGTAGAGGTTCTGTCTCAGCAGGCGTAAATTCGGGTAATCCCTACCCTACGCTTTTATATTGTTATTATTATGACTATAAAATATCTTGTTATTATTCGGCTTTCATCTCTCCGCTTTCACAGGGAGACTTCCCGCCGACAAAGTAAAAATGGAACAGTCTGTTGACATGTATGGAACTTCGGTCTGTAAGAGTGCAGTATCACTCTTCAAGCCATCTCTCACCGCTTATTGTTTTCTCTTTTTTCCATATGTATGCCCTTTTTTTGTAACTTTCAACCGCTTCTTTAAGCGCTGGAAAAAGATCTTCTCTATGACCTCCTGCTAAAACAACGTATACCAAATCTTCACCCACGCTGAAATCTCCGACAGCGTGAAAGATCCTTGCATCAACAATATCTTCCCTTGATTCAATTTCTCTTACTATCTCTAAAAGCACTTCTTCAGCTTTCTCTTCATAAGCTTCAAGCTCCAAACCTAGAACCTCTTCTCCCTCCTTTGTAACACCGCGAACTACCCCCACAAAACTTACAATAGCACCTGCTTTATAAAAATCCGAGTTTTCTCTTACAGCTGCAATCACTTCTTCTAACGTTACTTCGCCTTTTTTGAATATCCCCCCCTTCTTATTACCTATTTTAGATCCCATTTTTCAAAACCCACCAATCATCGTTCCATACTTTTATCTATCAATTCCCCTTATTTATTGAATTTTTTCGTTAAAGATGAGAAAAAATAAAAAAGATTGCCTGCATGGATGGTATACTGTAATATTGTGTGGAGGTAAGTTTTGATGGTTGTAATAGGCTGTATCGCCGATACTCATGATCATATGGACGCCATTGAGGCTGCTGTTAAAAGATTTAACTCTGAAAAGGTCGCTTTAGTACTTCATGCGGGGGATTATGTGTCTCCTTTTGTCACTAAGCCTTTTGAGAAATTAAAAGCCAAACTTATAGGAGTTTTTGGTAACAACGAAGCCGAAAAAGAGCTTATAAAGAACCGTTTTGAAGAGATTGGTGCTGAAATCCGTGGAAAACTTGCCGACTTAACCGTCGAAAACCGGAGAATCGCCATATATCATGGTGAAAATAATTTACTTTTAGATATCATTATACGTTCAAAACTATTTGATGTGGTGGTAACAGGCCATACCCATTGGCCTAAAATAGAAAAGATTGATGGTGTTTTAGTGGTAAACCCTGGGGAAGCTTGCGGCTGGCTTACAGGTAAAAAAACCATAGCTTTGATAGATTTAAACAAACTAGAGGCCGAAATAATTGAGTTATGATGAATCTAAATATTTGGAAGAAATTGCCGATGAGTTAAGTAAAACGCACCATTATAAAAAAGAAATAGTGACTCGATGGATTAATCGTTACGGTTTTAAGCGTGTAGAGGCAATTCTTAAAAGTTTAAAAACCCCAACCAAGTGGAAGAATTACCGTGTTAACCGACTAAAAGATGACTCTTGGAAGGTTAAAGAGTTTTTTACAAGCGAAAATTGGGAGGCAGAAGTTCACTCTATTTTAAAAGACCTTGTTTTCGTGACAGTAAAAGGTCCCTTTAAAATAGAAAAAGAAGAGCGATGTAAGGCTGTTTTTGCTGATAAATTTGCCGCAGAATCTGTTTTTGTTGGCGCCGATCTTTTCGCCCCTGGCGTCTTAAAAGCAGATAAAGTTCGCAAAAACGATGAAGTTATCGTGATGAATAAACGTTGTTTTCTCGTGGCAAAAGGGATGGCTGAGATGGATGGAAAAGAGATGATCATTAAACCTGCCATGGAAAGAAAAGGCGTCGCCGTTAGAACTATGTCTTCTGTCTATAAATCCCCCTCCATTCGTAACACCCCCCTTTACAAGGAAGGGATTGTTTATGCTCAATCTTTACCAGCAGCTTTAGCGGTCTACAACCTTGCTCCCGAAAAAGGGGATATTATTGTTGATCTTTGTGCAGCACCTGGCGGTAAAACCACCCAAGTAGCTGAATTAACAGAGGGAAAGTGTAGGGTCATCGCTGTTGAAAAGAAGCCACGCAGAATGAAAAAGTTAAAAGAAAACCTCGAACGGATGGGAGTACACAACCTTGTAACTACTTACCTCGAAGATGCAAGATATTTTACCCAAAAATTTAATGTCAAAGCAGACAAAGTTATCGTAGACCCAAGTTGTACAGGATTTGGAATACGCCCATCTCTCTATAAAGAGACAACTTTACGGGACGTTGAAGGCATCTCGAAATACTCTTGCCAACTGATTAGAGCTGGAAGCAAATTGCTGAAAAAAGGAGGTCGATTGCTTTACTCTACATGCACGTTAGAGCCTGAAGAAAATGAACTTGTTGTAGATTATGCTGTTAAAAATTTAGGACTTAAGCTTGAAGAACAATCCTTTTTTTTCGGTGTTGAAGGAGAAAGTTTAGAAAACATCGATTTTAATCCTTCTCTAGTTCAACGATTTTACCCGGATATTCACCCCTACCCTGGTTTTTTCATCGCAGTTTTTAAGCATTAAGTATTCGTGCGTTTTTTAACATATCGCTTCAACGTTCCTCCACACTCTGGGCAAGTTTCCTCCTCTTTAACGTTGTAAGTTTTTCCACAAGACTCACACCTCAATCCCCACTCAAAACGTTCCCGGATCCCCGGAAACCGAATTGGTTGAAAAGCAATACCCATAAAACTCGCAACATTCTGAACCGAATAATCGTCTACAAAAAGCACTACATCTTCATTTTTTGCCATAAGATCAAAGGAAAGAGCTAAAACGCTTATATCCGTCTTCGAAAGGTTTAAGTTTTCACCCAACTTTTTCGCCACACCTCCCACCTTCTTTATAGAATCCTCCGTAGGCGATATAACTCCCAATTTCTTAGAACTCTTCATAGCTTCAAAAATCCACACACTTACATCATCTTGAAGCTCTCCTATAACATCAAATGTAGTATATGCTTTCTCAAACTCTGAAAGATCGGCGCGATGGATAAAAGCTGCAGCATCAAGAACCGCAATTTTTCTAAAAATAGGTTTTTTTTTATTCAGTTTTTTTAAAGTCAAAGTAGTTCACACGCTCAGTCTACGCTTTACACGTTTATAATAATCTTGTTTAAATCTAACAAAGTAGACTGGGTTTTCTGAAACTCTAAACTTAAATAAAGTAGTTGGTTCCACGTCAAAAGTCTCGTACCATTGCCCATCAAGAACTAAAACCACATTTTTGCTTTTCCTAACACTTATATGTATCTCCACAGGGGTTGAATCATCAAGGGTTTTAGTAGGAACAACCAACGGTCGTAACCCTGTTCCTAGGGGACAAATAAGAACCAAAACTAGCGCTTCTAACCTAGGATCTATCACTGGGCCACCTGCTGAAAGAGCGTAAGCCGTTGACCCGGTAGGCGTAGCTATAATTAACCCGTCTGATATCGCACTTCCAACAGTTTCCCTATCAATTTTAACCTTCGTATGAACAACTTTAGCTGGCTGAGCAGATTTAATTACTACTTCGTTTAAAGCATCAGGTAATCTTTTTCCATCAACCTCAGAAGCTACCCTGATGCATTCTTCCACCTCAAATTTTCCTTCAAGAAGCAAAGGAATTTTCTCTTTAACCTCCTCCGGATTTATTTCAGCCAGAAAACCTATAAACCCCAAATTAACCCCCAAAATAGGGATACTCGGATCTTTTAAACGCTCTATTGTACGCAAAATAGTACCGTCCCCTCCAAGACAAATAAGATAATCCACATCCAGCTCCGAGATATTAGAACCGTACTCGTTCACAGGAAGATTTTCTGGAACTCCCTCTGAAGCAATAATCTCCACATTTTTACCCCGTACACACTCCAAAATACTCTCAATAATGCCTGGAACTTCATCAATTCCAGCTTTGGCCACAATCCCCAAACGTAACATCAACTAAACCCCATGATCATACTACTTTTTCCTTTGTAAAATATTTTAGAAAGTTGACTTTAAGCCTTTTTCAACTTTTTGAAACTCTCTAACAGGAACTATTAGCATTTTTTTATTAAAAAATTAACAGAGATAACAGAAGAAATAAAACAAACTCAAAAAACACATAACACAAAATTTACAAATAATAATTGAATTAAAAAATTAATCTGGAGGTTTTAATTTTGGGTGTACGTGTTGATGAGTTAGGGAAACTGAAAGTTGGAAGTTATGTTCTGATTGATGGTGAACCTTGTAAGGTTTTAAGCACTGATAAATCTAAGCCAGGGAAACACGGAGCTGCAAAGGTGCGCCTCAGCGCTTTAGGACTTTTTGACAATAGTAAGAGACAACTTTTAGGATCTGTTACAACTAGAGTAGAAGTACCAATAATCGAAAAATTTGAAGCTCAAGTAGTATCGGTTTTAGGAGATACTGTTCAACTAATGGACCTTGCAAGCGGCGATTATGCTGTCTTTGATGTGGAGATGCCGAAAGATCCAGAGCTTGTAGATAAGATCGTTGAAGGCGTTAACGTCGAAGTGTGGCGGGTATTGGAGAGAAATACAATAATGCGTGTAAAATAGCAAGGTGATTAAAAGCTTACTAAATGGAAAGTTTAAAATTTTTTGAAAGAATGCTTATCCCAACTAAAAATTATTTTATCCTTCTATTAATCTTTTTTTAGGGTGAAATATTTGCCAAATAATCTATTAAAATTTGATTTCATTCCTTTTGGGGAGGAAAAGTTAAACAGGGATTTTGTCATAGTTGCAGTACCTGAAGTTGGCCTAGTTCCGATAATTGTAGGAGGACATATGATAGAAGAGATGAAATTAAAGCCTACATACACTATTTCTAATCCTCAGATACCGCCCTTTGCAGTTATTCATCACTCTCAAGTTTTTTCACCTTTTAGAGTTTACACTAACGATAAATTTCACCTAGTTTTTTCAGAAGGCGTTTTTCCTCTAAATTTAGTGAATCCATACGCCTATTCTTTGATAGATTGGGCTAAGAAAGTTAACGGCGATGATGTGATGATCATTCTTCCAGGAGGTATTCCGACTAAGTTTTCCTTAGAAGAAGTTCAAACATTTGCAGTTGTTACAGATGAAAAAAGTTTGAAGTTGGTAGAAAAAGTAGAAGTTCCTCTATTGGAAGAAGGCTTTCTTACGGGACCTTATGCCTCCATATTGCTTGAAGGCCGGCTGAGAAATGTGTCTGTCTGCGCACTTTTAACCCAAGCTTCATACCAATTTCCAGATCCTTTGGCCGCCAGTGAAAACTTAAAAATTATTGGCAAGATCTTGGATATGGAATTTGATGTATCCAAACTTATAGAAAATGCAGAAGAAATTGAGAAACAGAGTCAAATGCTTATGGCGCAAGCTACGGATAGGTTAGTACAACAAGGAAAACCTGTGGAGCAAGATTTACCTGCTTTCTACGCATAATCGGGGGATTTTAATAATGGGTATGGAACGAAAAAAGAAAAAAGAAAAAGACTTGTGGTCTTTTAAATGGGCAAAATATCTACTAGGAGAAGTTGAAGAAAGAATGAGAAGTACCAGAGAAAGGCTTAGAGCTCGTTTTGAGCACGTAATGAAGCCCAGCTGGAATCCCGAAACCTGTTGTCTTGAACCCCTGATTGAAACTTATGAGTCAGATAAAGAATTCATAATAAACGTTGATTTACCTTGCGTAAAAAAAGAGGACATAGAAGTCCACATAGAAAATAAAGACCTTGAAATATCGGCAAAATGTGCTCATGTTATAAAGTTTGAAAAGTGGGGCACCATCCAACGAAAGACTGATTTCCACTCTTTTCGATCGAGGGTACATCTTCCTCTTTACTTGGATGAAAAAAGAGCTAAAGCATCTTTTAAAGGTGGCATACTTCAAATAAAAATTCCAAAAGAAGAAAAAACGAAAATAAAAATAGACTAAAAACTAAATTAAAATAATATTAAAACAAAGCTGAAAATAAGGACGATGAGCTTGTTAAAAAAAGAACAAATTATTGTTGAATTAATGAATTATGGTTTATGTCTCACTTCTAAAGCTTTAGATTACATCGTAAAAGTAGGTATAAATAACGAAGACCTGGAAAAACTAGGAAAGATTGTTAAAGAATTAAAGCCAGAAATTTTCATCATTTCAGAAGATACTGTTAAAGATTTTATCAAACTTGAGGAAATAAAGGGAGAAAATAGTAATAATCTACTTTTAAAAGTTTACGAGAAAGAAACACAAGAGCAGATCTCTCCAACCGACACTTCCAGCCATCTTAATGCAAGAGAAATAGTGTCTGATATTGAAATAATATCAGATCCTAGCGGAAAAACTATGGGAGGAAAGGATATAGACGATTTTTTACACTATTTCCGAGATAGATTTGAAAAACTTTCAAGCCTTTTAAAAATGAGAAGAGACGTTGAAGGATATATTCCAATAAAAGCGGTAAAAAACCTTAATACAAAAGATGAAATAAAGATTATCGGAATGGTCAAAGAAAAAAGGAGCACAAAAACGGGAAATATAAGATTTGAATTAGAAGATCTAGAAGAAAATATCCAAGCCTTTACAACAGATAAAATACCAGAATCTAAAAAAAAGGCTGAAAGATTAGTACCCGATCAAGTTGTATGCACCACCGGACGATGGATGAATAACAGGTTTCTAGTCGCAAACATAACATGGCCTGATCTACCTTTTAAAAATCAAAAAAATCGTGCAAAAGAAGAGGTATGCGCAGCTTTTATATCCGACATCCACTACGGAAGCAAAAAATTTGATGAAGAGGCCTTTAAAAATTTTATCCACTTCCTACAAGGAAAAAATGGAGCAGAAAAATTAGCAGAACGCATAAAATACCTGTTAGTTGTGGGAGACGTAGTAGATGGGGTGGGAATCTATCCAGGACAAGAAAAAGACCTCAAAATACCCGACATATATGAACAATACGATGGAATAGCCCGCCTATTATCAGAAATACCGGATCATATCCAAACAATCATCATTCCTGGAAACCACGATGCTACACGCCAAGCAGAACCCCAACCTCCAATAAATAAAAAATTCGCAAAATCCCTCTACGAACTACCCAACGTCCATCTATACGGGAACCCTCTACAGTTAAAAATTCACGGAGTAAACGTACTTATGTACCACGGCCGCAGCATTTTGGACGATATAATTGGCTTCATACCTGGCTTAAGCATAGATAAGCCTGCAGAGACCATGAAAGAACTTTTGAAATGCAGACATCTTGCCCCTTATTTTGGCGGGAACACCCCTACAGCAGCTGGAGAGGAAGACATGTTAGTAATACAAAGCGTGCCTGACATCTTTTTAACAGGCCATGCTCACGTTAACGACTTCTCAAAACACCGCGGCGTCTTCCTAATAAACACGGGAACATTTCAAAAACAAACAGATTATCAAAAAAGTCAAGGAATAAATCCAACGCCTGGAAAAGTATCCATAATAAATTTAAAAACCTTCAAAATAACTTTGATCGAATTTTAGCCAACTTACTAAAACACCTCCAAATAAGCCGTGGTTCTCCAGAGCTTTTTTTCATGTTCAATACGAAAAAACTACTGGAAAACATTGAAACAATTATAGAAAGCCTCTTTATCAGAGAACCAGAAACAAGATCAAAATTAAGAGAGTTAACCCGTTTAACTTATGATAGAAAATGGGAAAAAATTCTAGCTTTCCCTCATCCACGCCCTGCGATTCCTGCCTTGCTTGCTGGCTTTCTATCTTCAATACAAAACGCAAACCCTGTCCACGAAATTAAACAAATAGAAAAAGAGTGTATCGACCTTAAACGAACCAGAACTTCCCATCCTCGCCTTTACAGTAAATAGCACTAAAAAAACAATAACGAAAAAATTATTAGACGGTTTAAAAGAAAAAGATTACTGAAGGTGAGCAAGAAGGCCCCAGCCCTTTAGGGCGGGGATGGATTGCGATAGGTTTATATATTTTTTATCCTTTTTGGTGTTTGGGGTAAAATGGATAAAAAGGATAAGGTTAAGATTTCCATCGACAGAGAAGTTGCGAACAAGCTAAAGTCGATGATGAAGGTAGGAGACACGTATTCTGACGTGATAAAGAGGCTGTTAAGTGAGAAGAAGAAGAAGAACCAACACGTTCAGACTAAGCCCGAATAAGGTGCAAGAGCAAAGGTTGTTCGAGTTAGCCGATAACTGCGCAAGGATGTTTAACGAGATAAACTATAAGAGAAGACAGTCTTTTTTCTCGCGAAACTTCGACTGGAACACCGACTTTTTCTATCACAAATACAAGAAGGTTATAGGTTCTGCTACAGCCCAACAAGTAACAAGGAAGAACAACGAGGCTTGGAAGTCTTTCTTCGCTTTGTTAAGGTTGAAAAAGGAGGGAAAACTCCCAAGGCAGATAAGGAAAGTTTCTCCTCCAAGCTACTGGAAAGACAGGAAAACAGGGAGGAGAGCTTTAACCATTCTCATAAGGTGTAACTGTTATAAGCTTTCCGAGAACTATCTAAAACTCCCCTTCAGGCTAAAAGTTAGGTGGAAAGGAAAGAACAGGTGGGAAGGAAAAAAGCAGGGAAGGTTAGAGATAAGTTATGATGACCTCTCAAGGAGATGGTATGCTTATATGCCAGTAGAGGTAGAAAAACCTCTACATCAACCAACAGGAGATAAAAAGGCATACGTCGACTTGGGGATCATAAACATCATAACCAGTTGGATAGAAGGAGAAAAAAGGCCATGGATATATTCTGGGAGAAGCTTGTTAAGCGATTGGTGGTACTGGAACGGAAAAATAGGAGAACACCAAAGCAGCATGGAGAAAAACGGGAAAAGGAAAACATCAAGACGACTAAGAAGATTGTTTAGGAAGAGGCAGAAAAGGTTCACACAATCGATAAACACGATAATAGCGAGGTTTGTCAAAAACTGCTGGGAAAAAGAAGTTTCAGAAATCGTCATAGGAGATGTAACACGCATAAGAGAGAACAGTGGAAAGAAAGTGAAAGGCAGAAAAGCTAATGCGATGATAAACAACT
>JAEOSI010000232.1 GCA_016840425.1 Candidatus Wukongarchaeum yapensis | reverse complement strand
GCAAAACAAGGCTTTTCTTCATGAAAAATACCCTCAACAGTTTTATCGTCGGCATTAGTCCACCAAATCTCCAAATCTCCAGGCAAAGAATCAGGATTTACTGCAAAGCCATGGTTTTGAGTAGTTACAAAACACCTGTTAGAAAACCGCTCAATACAGGGCTTATTAACGCTCCTATGGCCAAACTTCATCTTATAACATCTTGCATCTTCGGCTAGCGCGATTATCTGATTTCCAAGGCAGATCCCTAAGGTCGGGATACCTGCCTCCAAAACTTCTTTCACGACCTCAATCGTTTGAGCACACCTTTCAGGGTCCCCCGGACCATTACTTATAATAACGCCGTCAGGATCATGCTCCTCAATCCTCTCAAAAGGCGTATCATAAGGAACCCTAATAACCCGATAACCTTGTCTTAATTCACACCTAATAATGTTATTTTTCACGCCACAATCAATTAAAACAACCTTACCTCTAGCCTTGATTTTAGGCTCATAAACCTTCTCCTCCAATAAAGCAACCTCCCCCACCAAATCTTTCTTGTTAGGATCCTCAACCCTCTTAACATCTTCCACCAACTTTTCAACTTCTGGCTTCTCTCCCGGCTTAAAGGATTCAATAATCCCGAGCATAACACCCCTCTCCCTCAATTTAATGGTTAAAGACCGCGTATCAATCCCCCATATACCTGGAACCCCTTCCTCTACAAGCCAATCTTCAAGGGTCTTAACGCTAGCCCAATGACTAGGGGTAAAACAAGCTTCATGAACAACCAACCCCTCGATTTTTATAGAGCTAGACTCAAAATTCAAAGGCAAACCATACTCATCCTTCCGATCATAAGAAGGGACTCCGTAGTTTCCTACAAGGGGATAGGTCAACATTAAAATTTGACCATTATAAGAAGGATCTGTAAAAGCTTCAGTATATCCCACCATACTTGTCGAAAAGACAACCTCTCCCTCCTTTCTTCCTACAGAACCGAACCCGTATCCCTTATAGACACTGCCATCTTCAAGAACTAATACGGCCTCCCTCTTCCAAGGAATCAACCATTTAAAACCGCTAAAATTACCGCTAGTATCCTCATTATCGACAAACATCCGTTTCATTTCGCTTTAATCCCTTTTAGATTTTTCTTATTCAATCTCTATCACTCTTAATAATCATACTATAAACTTAATCCAATTCTTTTTGTCTATCTACTTTTTTTTGCTTGATGTATACCAATCAAGCATTTCTTTCTGCTTCTTCCTATCCACTCTCGGTTTTCTCCCCTTCTCTTCCTCGTACTCTTTTTCAATCTCCTCTCTCATTTCCTCTCTTGCTTGGTCTCTATACTGTTCACGAATATCATCCAACTCAGAACGCTTAGCGCTTAAACCACAACTACGGCAAGTATAAAAGGGTGGATAGTATTTCATTTCTCCGCCACAAGCTGGACATAATGTTCCCATTCTCATTTCTCCTAATCTTTAAACCATCTAATTATATTAGCTAGTGGATTAAAAAATTAACCTTTTTATATAATCCTTTTAAAGGGATTAAAAAACCCTTTCAATCCTAAAAAAAGGTTATTTTTAGGATACTGGTTCCCAAAGAACGCCTAAATCGTCCGCTGTTTTTTGAGCTTTTCGCATCTCTTTAGAGGAAGGTCGCCTTTTAATCTCCGGGTAGTCTTTCGTGCGTGCAACTATAAATTCGGGTCTGTATTGGCCCATAATGTTAACCAATGCCTTTGGACAATTCTCAGCAACCCACTCTAAAATCGGTTTTGTGCAGCATTCTACGTGGTTTGGCATAACTAAGTGTCTTATAATCATTTCCCCACTACCCAAATCATGCGCAAGTTTATGATTCCTTGAAACAACATCAAAATACATAGACACCTTAGAGTATTTTTTAGCGCACTCATCATTGCCATACTTAAAATCAGGCAACCAAAAATCAATAACATCAAGGAGAAGCTCCATAGCCTCTTTTGAGTTGTAAAAGTTGCTATTCCAAAGTTGTGTTATGTTTGAATCTAAATGTCTTAAAGAGTTTATGATGGTGTGGATGTTGGGTGTAGGATCTCCTCCTACATAGTTTATGTTTCGTGCTCCTTCTTTTTCTAAGTGTCTGGCGTAGGAGGCAAGTTGTTTAGGGGATATTTTTACTCCGTCAATAACTTTCCCTTCCTCTGTTAACCATTCTTGGCTTATGCTGTAATTTTGACAGAAAACACACTTAAACGTGCATCCTGAGAAAAATATGGTGCCGCTTGGTACGAGAACGGCTTCTTCGCCGTAATGCAGGAATGCGCTGGAAACATAAGATTCCCAGCCAACCTTACACGACCCTTTTTCCCCTTCCCGCCGGTTTTTTTCGCATCTTCTTTCACAAAAATGACATGATTCAAGGATGCGTTCAGCAATCAAAGCTTTTAAGTCTAAAAACGAGACTTTAGGCGTCTCTAACTCCTCTAATTTTTTAAAAGCTTCTCCTTCAAACTCATCCATCTTCTTCAAAAGGGGCTCAAATTTACCCCGTGCAGATTCATGCAAAAACCAAAGTTTCTCCATAGTCGAATCCTCGTCAATCTCCCCGACTAAAGGCGTTTTTTTAGCTATTAAATATCGAGCCAACCTTGTGTCCTGCATTATGTTGAAATACCTTCCAAGTCTCTTTTTCACATCATCCAACTCCCATACACTCACCGCATCAGGTCGAATTAAGTGCCACAACAGACATCCACCCTCTAAATAACCAAACACTTTTTAAAAATATGCAAGAAAACTAAGAAATATCTTCAAACAGTCTTCGGAATAATTGTTATTTGGGAATATAAATAATAAACCTTTTTTCAAAAATCAAAAAAAATCAAAAGTCTCAATAGATATACTATGAATTTAAGAAACCATCTTTAGAATAATTGGTATTACGTATAGAAAAACTACTTTGGTGGTCGATCGCTGGCACGAAAGGCGGGATAATTCGTGCCAAAATTATTAGAGCTCTATATGATAGACCCTATAATGCACATTAACTTGCCAAACAGTTAAATCTAGATTTTATTGAAATGTTGATAATCGTTTCTGTAGCATTAGTTACAGGAGATGCTGTGTCTAGTGAGTTTGAAAAAAAGACAGATTTGCTGTTATTCCCAATCCCACAAAGACGCACTTCAATCTTTGC
>JAEOSI010000048.1 GCA_016840425.1 Candidatus Wukongarchaeum yapensis | reverse complement strand
GGGCTTGTCCGTTTTTGTAACTATTGCGGTCGGAAATTTTGTAAAGAGCATCTCACTTTAGAAAAACATAACTGTTCTTGGCTAAAAGAATGGGCTTAAAATCCCTATCAAAATATGAAATATGTTATAATTTTATTGATTGAACGCTATTATACAGTTTTCAATTATGGCTTAGAGTGTTATGTTTGTAACCATTAGACGTGATTATTTTTATGATTTAAAGGTTTGCTTTTAGTGCCCGATGAAGGTCTCTTCGGATTAATTGCTTTTTTTGTTTTGACGATTGCAGGAAAAAAGTGTAGTAGAAGGTATTTTCGGACTTGCTAGAATTTTGGTTGCTTAGACGAAGGGTTTCAGTTCCCATATCATAAATCGGATAAGCTTCCAATTGGTAGTACTACTACCATGTAAATTATTAGTGATAATACAAGGAAGAAAACGGCGCTCCAAACGTAGGAATTCCATTCTAGCACTTTTTTTCCGTCAAGTACGAAGAAAGGAAGAAGGTTAAAAATAGCCAGTATCGCGTTGAAGAAAGCGCCAAACCATGCAATCGTTGGAAAAATCGGGTAAATGATGAGGAAAAATCCTGCCATAAACAAGTTTGTTAAGGGGCCTGATAACGCGATTTTACCCATACCTTCTTTATCTGGATATCCTGCAATCATTGTAGCTCCTGGGGCTATTATTCCAAAACCTAAAGCAAGAGTTATTAAAGTTATTAAAACACCTTGAGGATGTAGACGGAATTCACTCCAACAGCCATAACTTTGGGCCTTAAATTTATGCGCTATTTCATGGAGTATAAAAGCTGCACTAGTCAAAACAAAAAAAGCAATTAATCCGAAGACAGTTATTTCCAATTTTGTAAAACCTTCAGTTAACCAAGAAGCTATTACCGCAGTAAATAACACGGTCGCGATAGCTAAGTGTAGTATTTCAGTACGGCTAAAACGACTTTTCCCTGATTCTATTTCATAAGGAAACATTATTTTCGCCCACTCTATTCACTATTTAACGCTTATTTTTTGAAAATATTCGCCGTCCACTCTTTTATTTTTAAAGATTAGTTTTGTTTTTTGACTTTTTTCCCTTTCTTTTTCCTTCCCTTTTCTTTTATATTAACTCTTTTTTTATCCTTTTTATTTAGAAGGTATAGATATTTTCCTACAAATTGTTCGCTTTTTGTTCCTTTAAAGGGTTTTACAGAAACATAAGGTTTACTTATCGGTCCAAACACGTCAAAGACTGTACCTACCCGATCCAAATTTGAAGAAACAACGAGGGCGGAAAGAGTTGGCGCAAAATCTGCACTAACTATGAGTTTTCCCTGGGAAGATTTATGAAGAACGCTCCCTAGTCTCTTCATGATGTTTAATCACTCCAAAAAATTGTTTTCATATTATGTAAAAAATATGACGTTAATATACATTATTAAATAAGAAGCGATCGTAATTTTTCTTAACTGATCGTTCCATTTTAAATTGTTGGTTTTATCGGTTAAGAAGCCCCGTTATGTTAAAATTTCAAATAATCAAAAATTTAATATATAATAATATTATTTAAATATTGATATAATAAGTTAATAAATATATTATTTTGTTTTTAAATTATTTATTTTTTAATTTTTATAAAAAAAACAATCATAGTTTTATAAGATCTTTAAATGATTTAGATACGGGAAATATATATTAAAGAAAAAAACAACAAATTTAAATAAAACGGATACCATACTTAATTTAGAGTACTCTCCCCCAGAGTATTTTATCTACCCTAGAAGGAATGTCCACGGTGGGTTAGAATTGCCGTTAGTCGAGACTAAAGAAATTAAAGAGTCAACAGTAGAACAGTTAAAAGAACTTGAAAAAGCTGCTTTAAAAATGGTCCTAGAATCAAACATAACAGGCGTACTCCAATCTGACCTATGGAAAAGACTTGGAACGTCAAGCCGGGAAGCCTCTAGGATTGTGACACGTTTAGAAGGATTAAATATCATCTCTAAAAAGAAGGAACTCTATAAAGGACGATGGACCTACCGACTCTTTTACCAAAACGTTTTCGAAAAAATTAGCGAAAAAAACCCTGAAGAAAAGTCCAGTATAGAAATCTTGGAAAAACAAGTCGTTACATGTTTTAGGTGTGATGACCTGGAACTCTGTGGTGTAGGTCACGAAATAAGCCCGGTTTACTGCCGAAAATTAACTGACTACTTATTACTATAATTTTTGCCCCTTATTTTTTAAGAAAATAAGATTATTTAACAAATAATAACCTCCTAGCAATTTTTCGGAATGCTTGAGAGACTAATATTATATCTTCTTTTGTTTATTTTCTTATGAGTCAAAAAACATCTTTTTAATAGTCTTTTTCTTTCTAATTTTTTAACCAATTTTAAATTTCACATGCTTTTTCGTTTTGGGTGTTTGTTTTTGAGCCAATGGAAGGATCGTCGGAGGCGGGATGAGTATAGGAAGCGGGCAAAAGTTGAAGGTTATAGAAGTCGCGCAGCTTACAAGTTAGCCCAGATCGATTCTAAGTTTAAGTTGATCCGTAAAGGAGATGCAGTTGTTGATCTTTGCGCTGCCCCTGGCGGCTGGTCCCAATACGCTAGTAAAAAGGTAGGAGAAAAAGGTAGAGTGATTGCAGTTGACAAGATTAATATTAAACCTATCGAAAAAGTGACCAATGTTTGCGGAGATATAACCGCTTTTGATGTGATTTTAAAAACCATTGAAGAAGTTTTAAAGGATGAAAAGGTGGATGTGGTTCTTTCTGATTGTTCTCCTTCGGTTTCGGGTGAATGGAGTTTAGACCACGCGAGACAGATATTTCTAGCCGAGACCTCTTTAAAAATCGCTAAAAAGATTTTAAAACTAGGGGGGAACTTCGTTGTTAAAGTGTTTCAAGGGGATCTTTTAGGGGAATATATAACAAAAATTAAAAGAAGATTCAGCTTCGTTAAAAGATTGAAGCCCAAGGCTTCTAGGAAAAAAAGCGCAGAAATTTACATTATTGCGAAAGGTTTCAGATAAGTAGAAAAATTCGATCTATTCATAGTATTTAATTTCTAGTAAACGAACCCCCCCCCGGTTAATCACTTTTACGCAATAAATCGCTAAAAGATCATTAATCTGTCTCTTATTTAGTATTGTTTTTTAACACTTTTTTAGGAAAAAGGGGATTAGTATTGTTTAAAAGAAAGATATCGGAAGTTGTTGAAGGAACCACGACCTTACTCGTTCCTGAGAAGGAGCTAAGACGAGGAGAAAAAGGTCAACCCACGCTCCCAAAAACTCCCATTTTTTATAATCCCCTTATGGAGCTTAGTCGTGACCTTTCAATTATAGTAGTCCAAGTCTACCAGCGTGAAAGAGAATGCCCTTTATCTTTTTGTGACGCTCTAGCAGCTACTGGTGCCCGAGGCGTAAGAATAGCAAAAGAAGTAAACGGCATTTGGCGCGTTGTTTTAAACGATTTAAACTCTTCAGCTGTAGCCTTTATAAAACTCAACGTTTCTCTTAATCAGCTAGGTTATAAAGTATTGGTAAGACATATGGACGCAAACCTTCTTCTAAGCTCCCCTTCTTTTGACATCGTTGATATCGACCCCTTTGGTTCTCCTGCTCCCTATTTGAACTCTGCTTTAAGAGCTTTAAGATCAGGGGGACTTTTATGCGTAACCGCAACAGATATGGGAGTTCTTTGTGGAAGGAAGGTTGAAGCCTGCAAGCGTAAATATGAAGCAAAACCCTTAAACACAGAATATTGCCACGAAATCGCCGTAAGAATCCTCATAGGAAGCATAGCGAGGACAGCAGCAATCCACGAACTTTACATCAAGCCGATAATAGTTCATAGTACAAACCATTACATACGACTTTATCTAGAAGTAGGTCGAAGTAAAGAGCTTATTAAACGATCTTTGTCTTCAAGTTATATCATCCATTGTAATAACTGCGGTTATAGAAAACTGATAGAACTTATGAACACCAAAGCTTTTGAGAATAAGCTTTGCCCCCTTTGCTCTAATAAAATTAATTATAGCGGCCCCCTTTGGGGAGGATCCTTATATAATCATGACTTTTGTGATAAAGTCTTAAAAGAAACAAAAACTAGTAAAACCAAGACCAAACAGAAACTTATCAAAATGCTTGAAACCATCTTAGAAGAAAGCCAAACACCCCTTTCCCCCCTCCCTCTCTATTACGATATCCACAAAGTCTGCGAAAAAACAAAAACCGAAGCCCCCCCGATAAAAACAATAATCACAGAACTCAAAAACCAAAATTACCAAGCTTCGAGAACCCATTTCAAACCTACAGCACTCCGTACAAACGCAAGCATAGAAACTATAAAAGAAACCATAAAAAACCTAGTTAAAAAACCATAAAAAAACAGCTAAAACGGGAAAAAGTTAAACGGAGTTTTTTATAGGTGTCAGAAACACACAACAACCTAGAAAAAAAGAACGTATTAATCACAGGACCTCCCAGAACGGGTAAAACAACCCTTATTAAAAAATTTGTAGACTTTTGCATTTCTAAAGGATTCAATGTTGGGGGTATCTTCACCCCAGAAATACGGGAGAGAAGTGTAAGGGTAGGATTTGCTATCGAAGATATTCTTACCGGCAAACAAGCAATTATGGCAAGCGTAAAACTAAAAACAAAAAACCGAGTTGGCAAATACGGTGTCGATACCAAAGCGATAGAAGAGATAGGGGTAGAAGCTATCAAAAACGCTATAAAAACAGCAAACATCGTCATAATCGACGAAATAGGAAAAATGGAACTTTTCTCCCAACCCTTCCAGGAAACAGTTAAAGAAGCCCTAAACTCAAACAAACCAGTATTAGGAACAATCGGGAAAAATCTTATACATCATTTCGCTAAAAAAATAAAAACACGACCAGACATCACTATAATCGTTTTAAACCAACCACAAAAATTAGATCAATTTTTCTCCCACCTAAAAATGATATACGGCCTTGATTATTAAGGAGTAATAAACATGATTATTGCAGGCATTGATGAAAGCGGAAAAGGACCAGTTATCGGGCCCATGTGCATCGCCATAGTCATTTTAGAAGAAGGGGGAGAAAAAGAATTAGAACGAACTGGCATAAAGGACAGCAAACTTTTGAGCCCCAAAAAAAGAAAACATCTAACCCGAATAATTAAAGAGACAGCTCTAGAAGAAAAATATTTAATGATACCCGCTGACGAAATCGATAAAATGCGAACAGAAGGCATAAACATGAACAAAATCGTCGTTAACTCCATGGGCGAACTTATTAAAAAAACCAAGAAAAAAGCTGATCTTTACATCGCAGATGCCGCAGACGTAAACCCTAGAAGATTCCAAAAGAGACTTGCCCCCTATATACCTTCAAAAGCAAAACTTTTGTGCGAACACAAAGCAGATACAAAATATATCCCCGTAGCTGCCGCTTCAATAATCGCAAAAGTCGAACGAGACAACCAAATAGAAAAACTCCGCGAAAAACACGGGGAAATAGGAAGCGGATACCCAAACGACCCCCTAACCATCAACTTCCTAAAAAAAACAATAGAAAAAGAAGGAAAATACCCTCTTTTCGTGAGAAAAACCTGGAAAACCGCCCAACGCATCAAAAAAGAAACCCAACAAACAAAAATAAAAAAATTTAGCAAAAAATAAAGAAACCATTATCTCTCTACTAATGTTCCCCCTAACTCTTCCCCCATCTTTATTTTCACAAGGTCCTCCTAGACGTAAAACCAGGAGTATCGGGTGATGTTATAGGAGCTTCAGCTGAAAAACCTAAGATCGTTGTACTTCTCATCTTATGGCGAAGCTCAAAAACCTCCGCCCGATTAAGAAACTCATTAAGTTCAGCATCTGCCCAAAAATCAAAATCTTTATCCGTACGCCCTAAAATTTTATTTATAACAAATTTTTCAAGCTTATTTCCTATTATAGAATACGTACCCCTTCCCAAATCAACCCGACTCACCAAAACGATAGGCAACTTTATCTTATCATGATACTCTTTTGGTATAAATTCTCCCAAAAACTCTAAGTCTTTTCTCTCAAAGCCGATTGTAGTCCCGTCCTTTGCAATACATTGAGGATCACTTTCTGCAAGCAGCTGTTTTAACGTTTTTTTAACACGCGGTAAATGATCGTTAACCCTCATCAAAGACTTCCACAACCCCGAAACAACGCGCCTAAAAGGACTATCAGGATGCTCCAAGATACTAACCACCCAAAACAAAAAACCAATTAAAACCTATGTTCCACTACAAAAAGATAAACCCATTAAACTGAAAAATATAATAATCTCAAACTATTTTAGTATTTCTTTATCAAAAAAAACACCACATCCGCGCCTTAGAAAAAAAAACATGAAAAAATTTAGAAAAAATTAATCGACACGGACATTCAACAGGTTTTACAGAGACTAAAACGACTAAAACATAGTATATAACGAAATAAAAACCAAATAATTACAAAGAGTATATCAAACAGAAAAAATTACAAAAACAAAAAAAAAGAAAAAATAAAAATATTTGAAGACTTAAAGTCGATCTTCCCTATTTCTATTTTTAGACCGGTTTTTTCTTAGTATATGCCTGGCGGCCCGTGAATGGGCGGTCTTCCTCCTGGCGGTGCTCCTGCCTCACCATGTTTTGCTGCAATGATGTCGTCAATCCTCAATATCATTACTGCGGCTTCAGTAGCACTTTTGACAGCTTGTTTAACTATGCGGAGCGGTTCCAGCACTCCTATCTCGGCCATATCTCTTACTTTAGCGCTTAAAACGTCTATTCCATAAGTTTTACCGCCTTCCTCATGTTTTGCCCTAAGTTCTGCGAGAATGTCTATAGGGTCAAGACCAGCGTTTTCGGCCAGAGTTTTCGGAATAACCTCTAAAGCCTCAGCAAAAGCCATCATAGCAAGCTGTTCTTTGCCTTTAATGCCCTCAGCATAACTCATCAGTTTCTGGGAAAGCTCGATGAATGAAGCGCCACCGCCTGCCACAGCATACCCATCTTCTAAAATATCTCTTGCCACGGAGAGAGCATCGTGTATGGAGCGTTCAGCTTCATCTATTATGTGTTGAGCGCCACCTCGGATTAATATACTTACAGCTTTTGCATGAGGACATTCCCTAACGAAAACAAGCTTATCCTCACCGATCTTTACCTCTTCAACGTGGTTCGCTGTACCGATATTTTCAGGACCCAAATCGTTTATACTTGAGACTATTGTAGCCCCGGTAGCTTTTTCCATTTTTTCTATGTCGCTCTTCTTTACCCTTCTAACTGCTAGTATACCTGCTTTGGCCATGGCGTGCTGTGCGATATCATCAATTCCTTTCTGGACAATAACTACGGTTGCCCCCGTGTTTATTATTTTATCCACCATCTCCTGGATTAAATGGCGTTCTTCATCCATAAACGCCTTCATTTGATCAGGAGAAGATATGCGAATTTCAGCATCAAACTCAGTTTTCTCAATTTCTACGTTTCCTGAAATCAAAGCAACCTTCGCATTTTTCACCAACTTAGGCATCCCTGGGTGAACAACTTCCTTGTCTAAAATGATCCCGTCCACCAATTCCGTTTCGTCAAGTCCTTTACCTTGCTTTTTGATAATGCTCACCTTGTCAATGTCCGCTTCCAGCCTACCGTCCTTTTCTTCGACTATGGTTTTAATAGCTTTTACAGACAGCTCTCCAAAATACTCTTTAACACCTGAAACAGACTTGCTGTTTAAAGAGGTCATCACCGCCTTTTTCATTGTTTCCACGTCTTCTGAATCGATTTTGATCGATACTTGTTCGAGCAACTCGTCACACTTCTTTTCAAGCCTCTTATATCCCGAAACAAGTATAGATGGGTGAATCTGCTTGTCCAGTAGCTCTTCAGCCTTTCTTAGAAGCTCACCTGCAAGCACGACAGCCGTAGTAGTACCATCACCGACCTCCTGGTCCTGAGTCTTCGCTACTTGGACCATCATCTTAGCCGCTGGATGTTGAACGTCCATTTTGTCTAAAATAGTTGCTCCGTCGTTCGTTATACTAACATCTCCAAGACTGTCAACCATCATCTTATCTAAACCTCTGGGTCCAAGGGCAGTTCTTACAGCCTCTGCCACGACGCGCGCTGCCATAATATTGGCGCCAACCGCGTCCTTACCCCTTGTCCGACCGGTTCCTTCCTTTAATATTAATACAGGAACTCCTCCTAATTGACTTGTCATAATTTCTCACCTCTATTTTTTCTTAATTTTCCGAGTTTCAACCTCTATTTTCAATCCATACCCATATCCATGGGTCCCTCTTCTTCTTCTCCGCCTGGAACTCCGCCGCCTCCTCTTTCAATCTCTTTAGTAGCAATTACGTCGTCTATCCGAAGTATCATCACAGCTGCTTCGTTAGCACTTTTGATCGCGTGTTTTTTGACTATTACTGGTTCCCAAACGTTTAACGCTGTCATATCTGAAGCTTTACCGTTCATTACATCTACTCCCCAGTCTGATTTTCCTTCATCGTGAGCCGCCCTTAGTTCGACGGTTATATCTGTCGGATCTAGACCGGCGTTCTCGGCTAGAGTTCTCGGAACAATTTCTAAAGCTTCAGCGAAAGCTCTCACTGCCAACTGTTCTCTACCGATTAAAGTGTCAGCATATCTTCTAATTCTTCTTGAAAGCTCCATTTCAGGGGCTCCACCGCCTGAAACAACTTTCCCTTCCTGAATAACATTCCGGATAACACAGAGAGCATCATGAAGTCCACGTTGCACCTCATCAACCACGAGATCCGTACCCCCCCTTATTAGTAAACTCACCGACTTCGGGTTAGCGCATTCCTCTACGAAGATCATTTTCTCTTCGCCAACCTTCCTTTCTTCGACAACTCCTGCTTTTCCAAAATCTTCAGCTGTAAGCTCTTCGACACTGTTTACGATTTTTCCTCCTGTAGCCTTCGAAAGTTTGTCCATATCACTCCTCTTAACACGTCTAACCGCAGCCACTCCCGATTTAGCTAGAAAATGCTGTGCAACATCGTCAATTCCTTTCTGGCATACTAAGACGTTTGCCCCAGTCTCGACCACTTTGTCAACCATCGCTTTTATCATTGATTCTTCTTCATCCATGAAAGCCTTAATCTGATCTGGGTCGGTTATGTTTATTTTTGCAGTTATCTCTGTCTTCTTCACTTCTAACGCCGCATCAATCAGGGCTATTTTTGCATCTACTACTTTCTTCGACATGCGTGGATGAACCCATTCTTTATCGAGGACCACCCCGCTTACTAGCTTGGTATCTTCTACACCTTCTCCCATCTTTTTCTCTGTTTTAATGTCGTCAATATCTACTACAAGTTTTCCGTCTTTCTCCTCTACCACCGATTTCACAGCTTTTAGCGCGAGCTCTGTCAAGTATTCGCGGTTTTCAGCAACCATTTTACTCGCGAGCGCTGTCATTGAAACCTTTTTCATCATCTCATCGTCTTCGTATGCTACAGGTTTTGAAATTTCGTCTAAAATTTTCAAAGCTTTTTCTGCAGCTTTCCGATAGCCGTCTGTGATTACCGTAGGGTGGATGTCTAGGCCTAAAAGTTCTTCAGCGGCTCTCAATAACTCACCTGCGATAATGACTACTGTTGTGGTGCCATCCCCGGTTTCTTGGTCTTGTACTTTCGCCAGTTCTACTATGAATTTAGCCGCTGGGTGTTGAACATCGATCTCTTTCAATATAGTTGCGCCATCGTTTGTCACTACTACATCGCCGAAAGTGCTTACAAGCATCTTATCCATGCCCATCGGGCCTAGAGAGCTTTTTATTGATTCTTCTATAACCTTACTAGCCATAATATTGCTATTAAGAGCATCTCTGCCTCTTGTTCTAGTAGCTCCTTCTCTTAGTACTAATACGGGTACTCCGCCTAATTGCGTCATAATTTTTTCACCTCAATTTTTTCCTGTTTTTTTTAGAAAGTCTAAGCTTTTTCCACTCTTGGATTTTAACAAATAATTTTGCCTTAATTTATATGAAGCGTATGTAGATGGTGGTTATAAACTTAACTATTTACTCTCATACATAAAAACGATATAAAAAACAGGAAATAAAATGAGTCATACTCATACAATTAAACCTTCTCCAAAAAACACTTAACTTCAGCATCCCTGCCTTGAAAAACTTCTTTTCTTCTATTTCTTTTGTTTCTTTTTTTAGTTTTAGATCGAAGTATTCACTCGAGTCAAGTTTTTGAAAACTCATAGTTTTCCCCTCCACATATCTTTTCTTTCTATCTTGTGATGGAGAACGATTTAAAAACATCCCTATAAAAGGAAAAACATAGAAAAGAGGAAAAAAGGGGATCTTCATTCCCGTTTAAAGTTAAGTTTTATGTTTTTAATTTGAAAAAGGAAAAGGTAGAAATAGCTGCTTTCAGACAATTCATTTTTTTCCAAAAAGTTTGTAGCATCATTTTCATTATCGAATAACGGTAGATTGCAGGAGGGACAGTAAAAGTTGTTATTTACTGGTATGAAGTCTAGTCTACTCCGAAACCGTGTAGTTTTTGGAAGTTTTGTCGTGCCAAGTGTATGATCTTGTAATCTTCTTCTATTCTTTTTCTTGAGGCTAGAGATCCTACTGCCATTAGTTCTGTTTCTGGTTCTTCTTCTTCTTCTTCAATTCTTTCTACGCAGTATTCGTATAGGGAATAACTTTCTCCTTGTATGACCATTAGCCAATTTATTCCCGTAAAAGAAGAGACATAATGGTGAATCGGTCATGTCCCTACGTGTCTGGTTCTAAAGCGTTTCCCTTAACTTAGTTTTTATTCTCTGAAACATCTTTGCGCCTTCAGAATCTCCTGTTAAAAGTTCGTTTTTTAACTCTAAAACTGTTGGATCACCTAAAGCTATTGGATTTGTTGGGGGTTTTTGCTCTATAGGTGTTTCAACAACTTCGATTTTTGTAGCTTTAAAAGTTCTCGCAGTTTTTTGGGGTTTCACAAACCTTACGTTGCCTTCACAGGCCAATATCGCGTAAGCGCCCAGTCTGAGCAGTTTGGAGTTACGCCAGCTATGTTCTCCAAACTTTCGTTTTGCTATTTCTTCGAAAATACGCGCTTCATCACCGGTTAAAGTTATCGATATCTTAATTTTTTTCAAGCTTCGATCTCCTTTTCTATGAGTTTTTTCAGTTTTTTAATAATGCCTTCCAAAAGTTCAACATGGCCTGTGGTCACTTTTAATCCTTTTTTTTGCAGTTGTTTCAAACCTTCAACTGTTTCTCCGTTTTTACCGTTTTTTGAGGGGATTTCACCTTCTAGTAGCTGTTCGAGTTTCATTGATATGTTCCCAATAACTTTTATATCAGTGGTTTTTTGTTTTTTGTCGATAACTTTTGTTGTTTTGCCAATAGCTTTTGGGTTTATCAGTATGCGTAAGAGTAAACCTTTTTTTTCAGCTTTTTTTAGTTTCCTGTGAACTGCTGGTTGCGATATATTGCATTTTTTGGCAATTTGTCTTTCACTTAATCCCTGATCCCATAGCTTGGCGACTTCTTCTATTGATACCTTTGATTTTCTTCCCAAATTTATCACTTATTTGTTATCGATTATTTTTAATAAGTTATCGAAAACATATTACTTAAAATTAGCGATAAATAAAAAACAAGAAAAGAAACGCTCAGTAAGTCCTTTCGGACTCATATCCGCTACCGAGTTTTTTTAAAAAAATTAAAAAAATCAAAAACAGGTTTTACAATAGGTTTAACCAATAGGTTTTACCCCGCCTCTTTTTCCGTATAAGGAT
>JAEOSI010000231.1 GCA_016840425.1 Candidatus Wukongarchaeum yapensis | reverse complement strand
CTTTACGAGGTTAAAAGGAAGACTTTGGAGAATGTTGCAGAATACTTAGGTGTTACAAAGATAAGTGAACGGGTTGAAATTAATAAATTGGATATTTGGAAGTTCTGGGACGATGAAAAGAAAAGAGAGACTCTCTTAAATTACGCTAGGGACGATGTTCGGAGCACTTACGGGGTCGGGGAAAAGTTCTTACCTTTTGCTTTACAAATGGCTAGTGTCATAGGAATGCCTGTAGACCAAGTGATGAGCGCTTCCACAGGATCAAAAGTTGAACAGTATTTAATGCATCAAGCTTTCAAAAGAAACGAGCTTGCTCCCACCTCTAAAGGAAGAAGACATGTCTCCTACGCAGGAGGCCTTGTTCTTAAGCCTAAACCAGGTCTTCATGAGAATGTAGCCGTATTCGATTTTAGTAGTATGTATCCTAACATAATGATTCAGTATAATATAAGCACTGACACTTACGTACCACTGGGAGAGGAGGTTTCTAAGGAGGAGGTTAACGTTGCGCCTGAGGTGAGACACAGGTTTAGGAAGAAACCTGACGGATTTTATACAGAGGTTATACGCCACCTACTCGCAGTAAGAAAGGAGATACGGGATCGGATGAAAAAGCTGGATAAAAAGAGTTTAGAGTACCGGCTGCTTGAGAATCGACAAAAAGCAGTTAAAATCCTTGCTAACGCTACTTATGGCTATGCTGGGTGGAGTGTTGCGAGGTGGTATATGAAGGAGGTGGCTGAAGCTACTAGCGCTTGGGGTAGAGCGAGCATTCAGAGAACCATAGATATCGCTAAAAAGTTGGGGTTAAAGGTTTACTATGGGGATACTGACAGCGTTTTCGTGAGTCATGATAAAGACAAGATTGAAAAGTTTGAGAACGCTGTGGAAAAAGAACTTGGCCTTGATATTGGTGTTGATAAGCTATTCGAAAGAGTGTTTTTCACTGAGGCTAAAAAACGTTATTGCGGGCTTTTAGAAGACGATACTATAGATGTGGTTGGTTTTGAAACTATTCGTGGCGATTGGACAGAGTTAGCTAAAAAAGTCCAAGAAAAAGTCATAGAAATAGTTCTTAGGGAAAAATCTACCGAAAAAGCGGTAAGATATGTCCAAGAAGTTTTGGCGAAACTCGATAAGGAAGAAATACCTTTCGAAGACCTAATAATCTGGAAAACTTTAACACAAAAAATTGATAGATATAAAGCAAGATCAGCTCACATAGAGGTTGCAAAACAGCTAATAGAACACGATATCGAAGTACACGTAGGAGACAAGATAGGATACGTAATATGTCGCGGGGAAGGGGAGAAACTTTTGGAAAAAGCTAAACCTCACCAACTGGCTAAACCCGAAGATATAGATCTCAAATATTATGAAGAGAAACAGGTAATCCCCGCAGCTTTAAGAATCCTTAAAGGTTTCGGTGTTACAGAAGACGAACTGAAAACAAAGAAAAAACAAACCAGTATGGAAGCCTTCTTTAAAACCGAAAAATAACGAAAAACATTAATAAAGCGAGAGTTTAGCCTTTTTTTCGCTCCTTTTTTTCCCTACATTTAGCTATGTAATGATCCAACTGACCGGGTGAACTACCCCCAGCTGTTGTAGGGGGCTTCCTCCCTCGCGCTCTGAAACGTTATCAAATCTCTTTTCTAAAAGAGCTGTGTATTCTGGGGAGGTTTTGGGCGTGTTCACGGCCGCCCTGCTCTTAAGCATGTAGCCTAAGAGCCTGTTTCCTATGTTTATGGCTCCGTTTAAGTCTCGGTTATATTCTAACCCGCAATCCTTACATCTGAAACATCTTTTCCTTATTTCGGTGTTTAGGCTTCTGCATCTCCAACACAGTTTGGAGGTGTAGGCTTCGTTTAACGCGATTACTGGAACCTCTTCCCATAAGGCTTTGTAGGTTAACATTTGTTTTATTTTATAAGAGGGCATGGTGTGTATTTTCCGGTTGGTTTTTCTGCATCTTCTCTTCCCTTTAACCCTGGGCTGTCTAACGTTTTTAAGGTCTCCGAAAACGATGACGGGTTCATATCCAGATCTCTTGAGCATTAAAGCTCTGTCCACTATTTTCGTTGTGGCTTTGTGTAGGATGTCGTTTACTTTTCTCGTTTCCTTGTTTGCTACGTGTTCTTTAATCCAATTAATTGCGTGTTTTATCTTCTTTCGACCTATCCGCTTCTTTAAATGATTATAATGCGCTCTGACACTCCTCATCTCTCCTCCTAGAAACTGGGCGTTTTTCCGCTTTTTCCCTTGATCCCATAACTCTACAGAGACTAGGGGGTTTGCTTCTCCGATATCGCAAGCTATTACAACGGTAGTTTTTTCAGCCAGTTCTGGTTTAGGAACTTCCACCTCTTTTTGAACGGTTATATGGAGGTAGAACTCTCCGTTCCTTTTGAAAAGTTTGGATTCGCAAATCTCCATGTCCAGTTCTATTGGGCAGTGGGGTTTAACGGCGACCCATACTCCGCCTCTTCTTCCAGCAACAGGAATCCTTGCCCAATATTTTGCTATCTTCGTGTCTCGCCGTCGTTCCACTTTTAAAAGGTCTTTCCTGACGGATATCGGGTACTCTTTGTCTGGTTTAATCTTTTTATAGAAACGTTTGGCTTGCTGTTTGTTAGCCGAATATAGTTTCACCGATTCACCGTGTAGAAAACGTTGAAGATTATAGTATTCTTCTTTGAGAAGTCTTTGTTTAATCTTGGTTAGATGCATGATTTTTGTTTTGATCGTTTTTTTAACTTTCAAAGGCCACAGACCTCAAAAATATTTAATAGTTCAAATTCTAATTTAAGCTCACCGCAATCCATTCATCTCCACCCTTTCAAATGGGGTCTTCCCTTTTGGATAAAAATAGATCAAGCTTGGTTTTTTGTATTCCGCGCTCAATTTTAATTCCTTCCTTCATATTAAACCGTTTGGCAAACTTCTTGGGAATAAACTGGGATGTAAGCTTCTTGTTTCGTCTAGAAGGAATGTAATGGACATCATAAAATGTCTCATAAATCTTCTCAATTTCCTTATTTGTTTCTATACTATCGTCCGTATTCATAACCCTTTTTTCACCCTCTCTAAGCAGCTTTCTCAAATCGTTAATCTTTTCCCCCTTTACCAAACAAACTTCCCCTTTACTCCCTATATAAGCCATAGACTCCTTGTTACCCTTATAAAA
>JAEOSI010000230.1 GCA_016840425.1 Candidatus Wukongarchaeum yapensis | reverse complement strand
GGTATTATGGTCTCGTCGGTTGCCATTGCATTAATAACTTCCTGGATAAGAATCGGTGCATAAGGACCTATGATGTGGAATCCTAGTATTTTCCACGTACCTTTTTCAACTATCGCTTTAGCAAAACTTTCTTCTTCTACCATAGCTTCACCCTTTGCAACACTTGAATATTCTGCCTTTCCTACCAAGATATCATAGTCTTTTTTAGCCTGCTCCTCTGTTAGCCCTACAGAAGCGATTTGTGGATAGGAAAAAACAGCGTGAGGTGCCGCCCAATAATCCATTGGTATTTTTTCACCATGCTCACCGTGCATAACGTTTCGCCACACCAAATCCGCCTCTTCGTTGACTACATGTTTGAACATATACTTTCCAATAGCATCTCCTAAGGCCCATATATTTTTCTTAGTTGTTTCAAAATATTCGTTTACTATAATGTAGCCTCTTTTATCTGTTTTCACACCTGTATTTTCTACCTTTAACAAATCAGCATTCGATTTCCTTCCCGCCGCAACCAAAATTTTCTCTTCCGAAAATTCCTTTTCATCACCCGTGTTTTTGTCTCTTCCAATCACCGTATAACCATTCCCATCTTTTCTTACTTCGACCACTTCTGTGTTTGTGTGAATCTCCATACGTTTACGCATTTCTTTTTGCAATAACTCAGAAATTTCAGGTTCTTCATTTTTAACCAATCTGGGACCTCTCTGTACAATTGTAACCTTAGTACCCATCGCGGCAAAGAAATGTGCGAACTCTACTGCTATGAACCCCCCTCCAATTATAATCATACTTTCTGGTTTTTCTTTAAGTTGCAAAACAGTTTCATTTGTTAAATAGTCAACTTCGTCTATGCCTTTTATAGGAGGAATTAAAGGTCTTGCGCCGGAAACAATGAAAATTTTCTCGCCTCTTATTTTCTCCCCGTTAACTTCCATGGTGTAATCTTCTACAAAATGTCCCTCAGTCTCATAATAATCTAAATTTTCTGCATATTTGAGTCCCTCTCTCATATGGCTTACTCCATCTTGTACGACCCCTCTCATCCGCTCCATTATTGATTTGAAATCTATATTCGTTATTTCTGCAGTTATGCCCAGTTTTTTGGCTTGCTGTATTTCCATTATTCTGTCTGCTGGATATATCAGCATTTTCGAGGGTATACATCCAACGTTCAGACAAGTACCTCCCAAAGGTCCCTTATCAACCAAAGCAACTTTAAAACCGTGATTCAATGCTCCACTAGCAATACTCATACCCGAACCTGAACCGATTACGATAACATCAAATTCCTTCATAACACCATTCCTTCATAACAACATGTTTCCAATTCCGGTTTTTTCTTTTCAAGCAAAAAAACTATAAAAACGCTGCTTTTCTAATAGAATTGATCTGAGATAAGATTAATAGGAGAATATAAAAGGAGTCTTAAAGTGTTGCGTACCCCGCTTTTTGAATGGCATAGCGAACAGGCGAAAATGTTTGAATATGCAGGCTGGGAGATGCCTTTATGGTACGAGGATACAGGTTTAATTGCGGAACATGAGGCGGTTAGAAACTCGTGTGGGATATTCGATATCTCCCATATGAGCCGCTTCCTCGTTCATGGAAAGGATGCTGAAGAGTTTCTTAATCTTGTTGTTTGTCGTGATATTTCTCGTCTTGACAAGAATAGGGCGGGTTACACGTTTTTCTTAAATGAGGAGGGTGGTATAAAAGATGATATCGTTGTCATGAAAGAAGAGAGAGAAGATTGGTTTTTCATTGTTTGTAATGGGATAAATAGGGGAAAAATTTTTCAATGGCTTGAGAGTTTCAAAAAACATCGTTCTTAACTACTATCCAGACCTAAGGTTAAAGATTAAGGATTTAACGATGTCTTCCGCCATGTTTGCGATCAAAGGACCAAACTCTCTTAAACTTCTTGAAGAAATCGGGGAAGCACCTCCGAGGTGGGGAGTTATAATTTCTGAAATTGGTGGGGTAGAGGTGATATGCTCAGGTACCGGTTACACCGGCGAATATGGGGCAGAGATAATCATTTTAGGAACCTCAGTCGAGGAGAATGAAAAAGCTTTAAGGATTTGGAATGTTTTGCTTGAGGGAGACGAAGAGTTCGACATAAAGCCTTGTGGTCTTGGTGCTAGGGATACCCTTAGGCTTGAAGCAGGTCTTGTGCTTTATGGTACTGATATTGATGAAAAAACTACACCAATAGAAGCGCGTTTAGATGTTCCTGTTTTCGTTTCCATGGATAAAGAATGGTTTGTGGGAAAAGTAGCGTTAGAGAGGAAAAAGGAGGAACCAATTCAACAAACTCGTATAGGTTTTATCATGGAAAAAAAGGGACCAAACCCAAGGCAAGGATACAAAATAAAAAAGGATGAAAAGGTTGTTGGAGAGGTTACTAGCGGTATGTTTGCTCCTACAGTAAAGCAGGGGGCTGGTATGGCTTATGTTAAACCTCAATATGCAGAAGAAGGAACGGAAATAGAGATTTTAATAAGGGAAAAAGGATATACAGCCAAAATTTCTAACTTTCCTCTATTTGATGAAACAAAATACGGATGGAAAAGAAAAACATCTTAGAAAATGGTTAAATTTTTATCTTTGCCATAAAGGCATAAGAGCATTTTCTACCACTTGATTTGTTTGTATTATGAAATTTGATAGTCCATGGGAAGCATTTTCAATCTGGTCTAGGAAGGATTTTGAATTTTCAAAGATTTTGTTTATTAGATATATATTTTCTGAGGTGGAAATTTTTTCTAAAACCTTCTTTGATGAAGAGATATAATCGTTTCTATTTTTTTCTAGGTTTTCTACCATTGAAATTTGTTCTCCTTTTAATTTCAACCACTTGTTGATATCTTCGTCGGAAGGATCGCTTAGAATATTTATCTCTAAGTCTGAAAGCTTCTCTATAACTTCTGAATATTCTGCAATGGAAGATAGAAGGTTATCAACAGAAGAGTGAAAGTTTTTACAGATTTCAACCATAAACTGTTTTTCTTCTTCAGGATTTAAAAGTTCATGACTTAATGTGATATTGATAATTTCCTGCCCCATGTGTATTATGAGATGACCATTTTCAATCAGTGATGAGAATTTTTTAATGAAAAATAAGTCTTTGTTAAGTTCATCGCGAATTATCATGTGGACGGGAAAATTTTGTATAAGAGCTTGGAAAAGGCTTGTTAAGAAGATTTTTTTTG
>JAEOSI010000229.1 GCA_016840425.1 Candidatus Wukongarchaeum yapensis | reverse complement strand
AACCATTTTTATCCCCCTAGGAAAAATCCCTCATTATGTCTTCAATGAACGATTTTAATATCAAGCTTTTTTGTAAACATAAAAATATTTTGATGTAATAGTATATTGAAAAATGGTGGGTTTTTGGGTTTGTTTGTTTTTTTTTGCTGTCTATAAGTTTTAGGCGGTTAAAAACCCTGTTTTCTCGTGATAAACCTATTGTAAAACTTATTTGTTTTTATGTTTTTGTCCTCTTTTTTTCGGGGGTTGGTTTTCCCTGTTTGTTTTTCTGTTTTCTAGTTTTTCCTCTTCTTTTTTCGGGTTTTGCCCGTTTTTCTTCGTGTTTTTCTGTTTCTAAAGGAGGGGGCGTAAAAAAGCTTTTCTTTCTTAACTTGCGAAACAATTTAGCTCCCTCAGAATCTCCCTTTAGGAGTTCGTTTTTTATGTCTTGGAAAAATGGATTTATCGGTAAAAATCCCCCATTGGTTTCAACTTTAGTTGGTGTTTTTGCATGGTCCTGAGATATAGGAGGATTAAAAGTTGGCGATATTTCGCCGTGTTTTTGACTAGCAAAAATAAGTTTTCCCTCACATCCAAGAATACCCTCAATTGCAAGCCTTACCAGCTTGCTTCTCCGATAGCGATTATTCCCAAACTTCTTTTTAGCTAACTTCTCAAAGGCTTTAGCTTGGTTGCCTGTTAGGGTTATGAAGATCCTAATCTTCTCTTTATTATCGGTCATTGATTATCCCTTTTAATGATAGGATTCATAAAAGCGTGATAGTTAAAAGATGTCATGTTTCTGACATACTATCCCCCCTAAAGGGTTGGTGGTTCTACGGTTGTTGTTTTAACTTTTACAACCGATGGCTGTGCTACCAGCCAGTTATCTCTATCCCGTCAGTAGGGCTTCGGGAGTATCGGGTTGGCTATTTTTGCTACACCGTTCACATCAGCGTTCATTGTTACCCCGTGCGTTTTACAAACGTATAGTCCCCTGTGTTTTCTACCGTTTCTGTGCACTTTTCCGCAGAGAGAACAGGTTTTAGACGTGTATTTTTCATCCTTTTTCCTCGTCTTTATTCCGTGATTTTCTGCTGTTACTCTAAGCCTTTCGTAGATGTATTTAAAAGACCAGAAGTTGTTTATCATCGCATTAGCTTTTCTACCTTTCATTTTCTTTCTGCTGTTCTCTCTTATGCGTGTTACATCTCCTATAACGATTTCTGAAACTCCTTTTACTCACTTAAATGTATATTAATTCCCATATAAAAGCACAAATAATAGTTTATTGTAGTGTCTAACTCTACCTGCCGCATTAGTCCAGCGACTAAAGAAGTCGTTGGTTTTCTGCGATATTTTTTGTAAATTTTCTATCCGTAGTTTTCTGCTTTTCTTTATTGAAAATACTAATAAAAACTTAAATAGGGTTAAGTTAGAATGCTTATGATATAGTTTTTTAATATTTATGTTGAGAGCATTTTCGAAACTGTGATTAGGAGGCGGAATTATGGAAGTTGAATCAATCGGAGTCGCTTGTGTGGGGATTTTTGTAGCCTTGTTTGTCGTTTGGATTTTAGAAGCAAAAATGCAACATGTTACATCTATAGATTTAGGTATAATTCTTGCAAGTATTTTAGGTGGGGCGGTGGCAGCGTATTTTGCATTCGGAGGTTCTGATCTAGTGTATTATCCGATAGGATTGGTTGTAGGATTCTTTGGGTACTTTATTCTGGTCCCCCGTTTGCGTAAGACGTCATGATGGGGTTTTTTGGAGGGGGGTTGATGTTGAAAGGGTTGATTATACGGAGGGGTTGGCGGAAAAATTATGGGAGTTGAGGAAAGTTTAGTTTGTGATTGGGAAAGGAGGTGGTGGTTTTCGGTGGCGTATCGGGAAAGTGCTAAATTTTATGATTTGTTTGCTAAGGGGAAGGAGGAGGAGTTGGAGTTTTATCTCAAGATGGCTAGGGAGGCTGGTTCTCCTGCTTTGGAGCTTGGTGTGGGTACGGGGCTTTTTGCTATTTCTCTTGCTGGTGAAGGTTTCGAGGTTGTGGGTATTGATAATTCCCCGGATATTCTAAAAGTTGCCCGTGAAAAGTTGCGTCGGTTGCCTCGTCCTGTTGTTAATAAGTTAAGCTTCTTACAGGGGGATATGGCTAGTTTCCAGTTAAACAGAAAATTTCGACTCATCTATATCCCGTCTGGTACTTTTCAATATATGGATACAAAAGCAAAGCAGGAGAGTTGTTTGCGGTGTGTTCGCGATCATTTGCATCCTGAGGGGCGTTTTGTGTTTGATGGGTGGGTGGGTGAAGTCGATTCTTCCGGTGCGTGGCGTCGGTTTGATACAAAGCAGTTGCTGGATAGGAGGGATGGTGTTCCAAACGTTTGGAGGTTGAACATTTAAAACTGGTTTCGGGGGATCGGGGTGAAAAACTCGAAGATTTCATGGAAAAAATGGTGGTTGTAGAGATTTAATTTTTTGTAGTGATCGTATAGTTTTTGGAGTTTATTTCATCTCATTTTTTAGATAGTTTTCTATCTTGTCAATAAATGTTTTTGCTTTGTTTAAGCCGTCTTCGGCGTCTTTTTTATCGATCATGAATTCTGTTGCGTAATCTCCTTTTTGTCTTAAATCGTAGGCTCTTCTCAAAGATTTGCCTAGTTCTTCATTAAATATCTTTGTTTTTATGAAGTGTTCTCCAAACAGGCTGATAACACCTTTATGGGAAGATGCTTTAAGTCCTTTTGTAAGAAGTACTGCTTCGGTCATGAAAAACATTGCATAGTAGCATCTTGAAACACATGAATCATAATCACCATCGTTTAAAGCGAGCTCAGCTGTTCTTAGAAATCTTTTTGTTTTTTTTATAAGGTCTTTTATTTCTTTCATATGGTTATTCCTTCTTCTTTTATGTTCAAAAGTAGTGGTGATTTGTAGTTATTAAACGTGGTTTCTTTAATGGCCATTACGGTGACTAATTCTCCTTTTTCGATAAGAATTTCAAAAAGCAGATCATTTAGGTTTTCTTCGACTTTTTTAAAGTTTAATTCGTCAGCTACTACCACTAAGATGTCAACGTCTGAATCTTCTGTAGCTTCGCTCCTTGCAAATGAACCGTAGAGTATTACTTGCTTTATTTTTTTTCCGTAAATGTCGAGGAGATATTTTTTTATTATCCGTACGATTTCGTTAACTTCGCTCATAACCCTCATTTCTTCTCTCCCTCTTTTATCTTCTTATTAACTTACCCATGGCTTTTT
>JAEOSI010000228.1 GCA_016840425.1 Candidatus Wukongarchaeum yapensis | reverse complement strand
TGTTCCAAGACAATACGGCAATTACTACGAATCAACTATCCCCCTAATGGCTATGGTCTGCGGTTTCTTTCCCGTACCAGATATAAAAAAGATAAAATTCAAACGAAAAAATTTTTTCAACCAAGAAACAGCAAAAATAGTCCTAGCAACATCATTGATTGTTCTAATAGCCATAACTAATGTTTCATATCCTCGTCTTTCTGAAACAGACAGGGAAGCAATTGACTGGGTAAAAGAGAACACCTCCCCAGAGGATTATGTTATATCAGATAATTTAATAATCAATTTTTGGGCAGAAAGAAGAAGTCCATTCGCAGAAGTATCAAAAGATCGAACACATCTTGGCGAACTTACCGGAAAAATGTTCATCGAAGCATGTTACGAATATGACGTCAAAGTCGTGGTGAAAACTGGAAGATTATTCGGAGAATACGAAACATACAACATTTTCCTAGCATTTCTTAATGAAAACTATAATACAACCCAAGCAGGTTATATTATATACTTCCGCACATCCCAACTACCCTAAAATAATAGACTTTTTTGTAATCTTGAAGCATAATTTTGAAAACTTTTTAATTCTCAGTTGGTTCTTTGGAGTTAAAACTAATTTTTCCATTATGAAAAAATATTGGTTTTCAAATGAGACATAATGTAAATTTTTAAATTTTTTTAAAAAAAACCGTAAATTCGAAAATTTAATTTCACTATATAACTAAATAAACAACTACTAGAATTTTATTGAAAATTAACGAGAAAAAGTACTTTAAGAAAGTTAACGTATTTTATTGTAGTAGAGGGAAAAAATAGGTAGGGAAGCTTCTTTTGATAATTAATCAGTTTGTTATTTTTTCGAAGAATGGTCTTGATTTTTTTAATTTTAGTGAACAGACGTTGATGGAGTCGTCTTTGTTATCGGCGTATATAACGTCTGTTATGGAGAATATTAAGGGAGGGACTGTTTCGATAGATGATTTTTTCGGTATTCTTTATCTTGACCCTGAAAGGAGGATGAGTGCAGGGTTTACAGTTTATGAGGGGAAGGAGGTATATGGTGCTTGTAGCTATTATAGCCATGATTTTTCTGTACCGGATAAAAAGTATTGTAAACATGTTTTTTTTGCGGAAGATAATTATGTGATCAATCCGAAAAAGGGTTTTGCTCTCGAATTGGATGAAAATGCTAAAGCTCAGATTGAATTGGAACTTACTTCAGATCGTTTTAAAAGAAATGTTTATGAGAAGGAAAGATCTTACACCATAATCCCTATTGTCTGGCAAAAACACAAAGTAAACGTGGAAAAAGGGGAGTGTGAAAGTTTTTCTAAAATGCTTGAATCGCCGAAAAGTCAAGTTTTAAAGGAGTCCATTTTACCGATAGTAAGTCATGCTAAGAGATTTGAGGAAGCTGATGATGATGTTAAAATCAGGACGCTTTGCTATGCTCGTGATATAGGTATGCATCTAAGCACCCATTTCATATCAGAAGAATTGGTTTTAGGAGGGAAGGAAAAGATTTTATGTTATGGGATATTGAGAGGAAGTAGAGATGAAGGGAGTTTTACAGAGCTTGACTTATGGGTTCATAATCCAGAAAAAAGTTATTGGGAGGGATGTTATTCTGCCCTTTTTGATTTCACTTTTGACAGAGAATTGGTAAAAGAGAATGCTTATGATGTTTTTGAAGCGATAGATGAGTTAAAAACGAGAATTGTTAGTTATTCTTTTACACATAAGGGTCAAAAGCTTACGGCGATTCTTCTTAAAAGTAGGAATTTAAACGTATTTCCGCAAGAGGCTCCAGCTTATGAGTTCTCGAAAAACCATGAAACTAGGGGACGTATTATAATAGTGCCGGAAGAAAAGGGGAAAATATTTTCAGACCTTGTTTTTGAACGTGAATTAGACTTAGACGAGATAGAAGAAGATTTGAACGAATTTCTTCCTCCAGAAGATATCTTAGAGAGATTTATTTATAAAACAGGATCTCTCTATATAACCTCTTCAAGGAAAGCACTAGACCATGACAGACTTTTAAAATTCCTTAAAAAACAGGATCGTCAACAAAACAATAACAATTATGAATAAAAAAAATAGAACTTCGGAAATTGGTGATTATTTTCTATTATAAGCTTCAAAAACCGAGATATTTATCATTTTTCCTATCTTCTTTTATCCTTTAAAGTATTGCTAAAAAATCGAAAATGGATGAGTTTAACTGTGAAATTTTTATGTTTAAATTTGCTTTTATCTCTTTCCACGCATTTTTTTCATGTTTTATAAAATGATAATCGCGGTTCATGGAGAGTTTTTCAGCGAGATCTTTCAAAGTTTTAAAACTGGAGGCAGCATAACCAAGTTTATCGTTAAAAATCAGCAAAACTTTTGGATCTAAAAAGCTTACTACATCGATTAACTTTTCGAAAACTGCTTCAACAAACTCTTTCCTAGCGATTTCAGGCAAATATCCTCCTTTAAAAGCAGGAGAACCTAAACGTTGAGGAAAAGCCACAAAATCCCCAAAATTCAAGTAAAAAACATCATAATTTTTCGGTAAATGATCCTCCATTTTTTGCAAACGCCCTACAGAGAGGGCTGAACACACGTGAAAGTCCTCTGGGAAAAGTGCTTCCTTTTGAAAAGATGAGGATTGGGATTTCAAGTTAGGAAGCATCTTCTTCAAAAAATTCTTAATGCTAAATACTATACAACGTTTACTGAGGCGCTCATACATCTCCTCTAAAACTAAGTATCCAAGGGAAGTCCTTTCAAAAGTGATCGTTGATTCCCTAGGTATGGGGACGACATCAGTATTTGCCCCTAAAAGAACCATATTAACTCCAGGCATTTCGGAGTAAATCGGAAGATCTTCCCCCCTAATATCAATACAACTGAAAAAATATTCTCCTTTACCTTTTTCAATTATCTTTGCTTTTTCAAGCATTGGGAGATCAAAAAAATCTATTTTAGAACCCACGACCGTTTTAACATCATAACCTTTTTGAGCAAAGTAATTAGCAAGTTTTACACCCTTTAAAAAACCCGTTTCCCCATCTATTATGTAGAGATTCTCAATTTCACACAAAATAGAATCAAGTTCAACGGCAGTGTTTTTCTTTTTATACGGCATACCTCGCCATTGATAGGCAGAGATTATAGGAGAAGTAACATGACTTGGCAACACATAGTCGGGGGCGATTAATATCTTGTAAGCAGATTTCTGAGGCATTCCTAAGCCTACTAGAAAA
>JAEOSI010000047.1 GCA_016840425.1 Candidatus Wukongarchaeum yapensis | reverse complement strand
GGTTTTATAGGCTTGCTAATAAGGAGGAAAGGGAGATTTTAATGAAAACCTTTGAGAGTCTTGTGGATCTTTTAGGCATGAAACCTCATAAAAAAAGAGCTGCAATTGATGCTTTTAAGAATGTTATAGGGAGATCTTTTATTACGGGTAGGGAACTTTACACGCTTGTGGGTCCTTTTAGAAAAGCTAGAAAGGCTTTAAAAATCAAAAAAGTTTAAAAAACAGCATTATAGATTCTCTAAAAGATTTTTACATATTCTGCTTTTTATGTATTGTTTTTTAGGGTATTAGATCTCTACATGTTTTTTATACCCTATAACCGCTATGTAGAACATGATAAGGCTCTCGCCAAAAAGCAAAAACATTTTATACAAAAGCTTTTCTGTTCCAAGTCCAAAGAGCCCCGTTCTTAATATGTCTGAAGCATAAGTTAGGGGGTTTATATAGGCTATGATTTTTAGTAGCGAAGGTGCTTGACTTATGGGGTAGAAAATGGTGGAAAAAGCGATAAAAGGCATAAACATGACACCAATAAGCATGTTAAAAGTCTCATTAGATTTAACCAGAACGGAGATGGTTAAGGTTAATGCTCCGAAGAAAAAAGCGCCAAAAACAAATCCAAAAATGACATAAAGCGTTCCAAGAACCGAGATCTCTAGACCTTCTCCTACTAGAATCGGTGAGCTTATAATTAACACGACAAGCCCGCTGATAATGCCTTGAAACATAGCGCTCAAAATTTTACTTAAAATATATTCAAAACGCTCAAAAGGACAGGTTAATATCTGCTCAAACATCCCATACCTCCTATCAGCCCAAAACATGACGCCAGCAGACATGCTAGAAAACATTATCTGCATAACTATGATCCCCGAAGCTAAAAAAGCCGTATAAGAAATCTCCTTACCCCCATTAATCTCCACTTCCTCAATTATTGAAGAGTAAATAAATCCCACAACAAAAATATACATTAAAGGGGAAATAAGCTGCAACCCCAAATTACCCCTAGTAAGCATCATCTTCATATCCCGATTTACCAACCTAAAAACTGAAATCACGACAAACCAGCTCACACACTATTACTGTTGCTTTTTGTTGTAATCTGAATGAAAATATCTTCCAGCGTGATCTCTTTAATGTTAAAAATTTTCAACCGTTTCCCATCCCTTGTAACAAGGTCTAAAATCTCAGAAAGAACATCTTCAGCATTCCTAACACACAAACTCACAGGTTCATCCCCCAAATCTTGGGGAGTAAAAACTGCGATAACGCTTGGTAGCTTCTGAAGATTATTATAATACGCCTTATCCGCCCCGTTTATGATCAC
Organism: Candidatus Wukongarchaeum yapensis; assembly: GCA_016840425.1. Taxonomy (GTDB): domain Archaea; phylum Asgardarchaeota; class Wukongarchaeia; order Wukongarchaeales; family Wukongarchaeaceae; genus Wukongarchaeum; species Wukongarchaeum yapensis. The sequence continues at coordinate 10,695 of JAEOSI010000047.1, read as the reverse complement.
TTCGACCAATTCTCCCCTTTTAGAAAACTGCTCCTTAAGCTCCTTTACCCTGTCTAAAAGAACAATCCTGCCCCTCTTTATTAAGGCCACACGGTCGCATAAATACTCGGCCTCTTCTAAAAGATGCGTGGTGAAAAACACGGTCAACCCTCCCATCACCTTATCTTTTATGAGTTCTAAGGTTTTTCGCCGCGCATAGGGATCAAGCCCTATAGTCGGCTCATCCAAAAAAAGCACCTCAGGGTTATGGATAAACTCCCTCGCCACTTGTATCCTCCGCCTCTGCCCAATAGAAAGTTCAAGGGGATGTTTTTTCCTCACATCCACTAAACCAAACTCATCCAACAATTCTTCAACTTTCCCTTTTCTCTCCCTCTTTGGAACCCCCCTCAAAATACCATACATCTCAATATTTTCTTCAACTGACAGGAAATGGTCAAAACTCAACTGCTGCTGAACCATCCCTATCCTCTTCCTCACTTCATTCCCTTCACTCAAAACATCAAAACCCAAAACATAAGCAGACCCTCTATTAGGCCTTATTAAAGTAGTCAAAATCTTCACAGTAGTAGTTTTACCAGCACCATTCGGCCCTAAAAAACCAAAAACCTCTCCCCTATACACAGAAAAAGATACATTGTTAAGGGCCAAAGTATCCCCATAATATTTTACTAATTCCTCTGCTTTTATTACCTCCAAAACCACTAAAATTCCCCCAATATCCATCAATGACTCCTAATTTCCTATCTTTTATAAGTCTTTAGTGAGGGCTTAAAATATCAAGTAAATGCCCCATTCTCCCCCATTCCTACGCGGTGAGAAACACCAGAAGCCTTATGATAAGCCGTCTTCTCCCTAACATGGTAAATCTCTTCCCCTATCTCAAAATTTCCTCCAACCCTCAAAACTATGTTCGTCTGCCCTTCAACATGGTCATGAAGAGGTATACTAGCATAAGGTTTAAACTCAAACAAGACAATCATACGGTTTCTACAGAGTCAAAAAACAAAAAGGTTAAAAGATTTTTACACGAAATTTAGGCGATTTTTTGATAATTTTATCAACTTTGTTACACAAGAATGTTTTTTATAAAGTTTTTACTCTAAATTTTTGAGGGGTTGTTTATTTATGACTGAGTTAAAAGTTTCAAGGGTGATAATTTATCGTCATGGTATAGCGTTTATAGAGATGACGGGGACTTTGGAGGAAAAAATTGCTAGGCTGTTTTTTGAAGAGGATGACATGAATGATCTGTTAAAGAGTTTTGCTGTGAGTTGTTATGGTGAAAAAGAAGCGGGAGTGGTATCTGTTCAGTTCGGTTCTAAAATAGACGTGGGAGAAATTTTAGAAAGGACAGGAATATCGATATCGCCTGAATCAGGGATTAAGACCCTTTTTGAGACCTTTACTGGGGAAAGGGTTAGGATAAAAATTTCAGGAGAGGAGGAAAAAGAAGGTCGGATAATCGGGGTTGAAGAGTTTGCGGAAGAGAAAGAAGGACGTGTCATGGTTTCTTTTTATGATGAAAAAACGAAAAACATTGCTTTCATCAACGTTGATAGGATTGAAAGCATGGAACTTTTAGACTTGGAAAAGGCAAAAGATTTTGCTTTTTATCTGGAAACGCAGGCTGAAGCAAAAAAAAGAACGATGAAACCTGTAACGATACATTTTGATGGAGAACCTCCCTTTGAGGTGCTTATTCGCTACGCCATAGAAAGTCCTGCTTGGAAGACGACTTATCGTCTTTTTAAAACAAGTATTGAAGAAAAGAGTTTTTTGGAAGGATTTGCGATAGTGGACAACCCGCGGGGAATTGACTGGGAAGACGTTCAGCTAACCCTTGTAACAGGTCTCCCGATAAGCTTTGAATATGATAGCTATTCACCCTTATGGATGAAAAGACCAGTGGTCAAACGCAGGGAAGACATAGGGCTTCGACCGATAATCCCTGAAGCAGAATTAGAAAAAGCGAAGGCAGAAGAGGTGGAAGAGGAATATTATGCCCCCAAAGCTATGCCGCCTCCAAGCCCTAGAGCCGCCCTTGCCAGTGTTGCCATGGATAAAGAGTTGGGAGGACATCCCGTTAGAGCGAAGAGTGATGTAAAAGTTGAAACTACAACAGTGGAATTGGGAGAGTTCTTTGCCTATTCGGTAAATAAGCCGGTGACAGTTAAGCGCAACCAATCTGCCCTTGTGCCAATTTTGAGGGAAGAGGTTGAAACTAAAAAACGCTATCTTTTCAACGAGGAAGCTTATTTAAAAAACCCGTTAATGTGCATCGAGCTGAAAAACACGAGCCAAGCAATGCTTGAAGAAGGACCAATTACCCTTTTTGCAGACGGGGCTTATTCTGGTGAGGGGATACTTCCCACCATGAAAAAGGAGAATGAAAGGCTCATACCTTTCGTTTTAGAACAGGAGATAAACATCAATGTTGAAAGGGAGGAAAAGACGGAAATTACGAGCGTAACCTTAGATAAAAAGTATAGATCGATCGTGGAATCGGTTTCAAAGGTGCTTGAAACCACATACATTATATCAAACAGTAAAGATGAGGATGCGGAAGTGATATTGGAACATTCAAAACATTGGTATGGGGAGGTGTTTGAGCCGTTTGAAGCGCCAGAACTTTACCAAGAGACTCCCCAAGCTTATAGGTGGCTTGTGAACGTTGAGAGAAAAGCCACGCGAAGATTTGGGGTGACATTGAAGCGGATAGTGAAGACTTATAGAAGATTGGAAGAGTTGACTGATGAACAGCTTGAAAAGTTAAAGAAAGAAGGCGTAATAGACGAGGAAATTTTTGCAAAGCTAATGAATAAACGAAAACTCATAAAAGAACGCGAAATCTTGGAGCAAGATATTACCGCTTTGAAAGAGGAATTAGAAACTCTCTACAGGGAACAGGAAAGACTTCGTGAAAACATAAAAACTTTGGGCACATCCCATAAGGAAGAAGCGTTAAAAACTACGTTTTTAGGCAAGCTTGAATCGATGGAAAAAACCATCGAAGACTTAAAAGAAACGATTTTGAATAAACAGAAAGAAAAAACAAAGGTAGAAAAAGAACTAAAAAAATAGTGAAAAAAGCGGAGGCAAAAAATGGTTTCTTTAAACAGCTTTAGTACTTTATTTTTTAGCAGAAGGAGTGGGGATGCTTTTACTTGTCCCGTAGACTATTAAAGAGACTACTAACCACGTAGTCAGAAACACGATTCCACCCAAAAGAATCACATCTAAATACCAAAAATCACTATGATCTTTAACCCAATCAATCCATGAGTTCAAGAAATCATACCACCAGACTGCAAAGGTGAGAATACCGGTGATTATGAAGCTTTTGACGAGGTTGAGTTTGGGGTTCTCTTCAAGGACTTTTTGGCTTAAAAAGTCGGTAATGTTTACAATACTTTGATAGGCGAGTGCTAAAGCCGTTTTTATTTTATCAACGAAGAGAGTTAAAATTATGACAATAAGGATCCAATATTCTACTTCTAACTCGATTACAACTTCTCCTAAAATCCGTATACCGAATGCTATTACGAGAACTATGTCTACAAGAACCATAATACTATATAGAATTTGAAACTCGTTTTCGCTCCCAAACATGAATACTTTTTTCATTTTGTTCGTCTTTTTAGACGAATCTTTGGTCTCTTTCATTTGGGATACCCATTTTTATAAAATATTTTACTAATTTAAAGATAACTCTTTACTTATTTTTAATAAAAAGAATTTTTCATGCCCATCTTACTTTTCCTACGAATAACTGTTTTTTTTGTCCAGCAAGGACGGCTAATTCTTTTTCTATCTCTTTGCAAATTTTTAACCCTTTAACAAGAACCTTTTGTTCGCCGAATCTTTTAAACCAGTACTCATACCGCTCTTCAACCGATGAAAGTATTCTTTCGCCATGTATTCTTTTATCAGAGTAGGCTATGATCTTTTCTTCAAGGGTTTTTGGTAAATATTCTCCTACAGGTATACCTAACATGTTTGAAGTTTCTTCATCTTCTACAGAAAAAATCGTGTGAGTTTCACATACACGAGCAAGGCGATCAGGAAAACCTAAACTTAACAATATTTTTCTTCCTATAATTCCATGGTCTGCCCCATGACTCTTTGTTCTTCCCACATCATGAAGCAAAGCACCCGCAAAAACAAGATTCTCATCAATTGAATTATCATTTTTTAAAGACTCAACTATTCTCTTAGCAAAACTAGCGACTAAAATCGAATGTTTTATAACATTCCATGGAACTCTTAAAACATGAAGAAGAGTAAGAGCTTCTGAGTAGTTGGGTATACTCCGGGTCTCCTTTCCAGATTTTGTCAATGTAATATCCTCAAAAAAAATGAAAAAATCACCCTTAATCCCTTTAAAGACTTTAAGGGTTTATAATAAAACTTACCTTTTCACTGATTTAAAATTTTTTGAAATTCGAAGCGACAGCAGAACTCCTATTCATCTTATTCAATTTCACAAAATACGACATAATATGGAAATCGGAGTTTGATTCATCATTTCTTTAGCCGAATATAAAATATTTTGTCATTTACTTTCTGGTCAATAAGTTTAAATCCGTATTTTTCAGCGATTTTTACGAAATGATCAAAATTTTGATTGCGATTATGAATCCCATAACCGGTTTCAACCTTTTTACCGTTTAAATTTTTGATCATTTGTGATTAAAACTATTTTTTTGCGTAGGGAATCGCTATTCTAAACACTCCCTCTTTTTCCTCCAAGACTATTGTTTCTTCCGTTACCAACTTATTGATATCCAAAAGATAAACACCTGGTTCGAGAACTTTTATCCCTTCAACCTCGCATGCTTCTTTAACCGCTTCTTCTCCCCGTTTCACTTCTTTCTTTTTCTCAAAATTTTGGGCATTGTTTTCAGATTTCTTCTCATGATTTACTTTATCCTCTACCCTTTTGGAGTTATCCGCGGGGTTTTTCTTGATGATTAGCTTAAACAGCATATTTTTACAGATAGGACATCCAGAAATAAGGTCTTCAAAATTTGAAGAAAAAACAGTTTCGCACTTTGTACACTTATGAAAAAACTCTTGTTCGCTTTCTATTTTAACCAAAAAATCACCGTCAAATTAAATGAAAGATAAAGGCAAGGAAAAACATTACAAACCTAGAAAAAACTAAGACTAAAAAAACCAATATCACCCTCATACTCACCTGAATGATACAAACTTCCAGTAGACGGTTAAATAATCATAAAATGCGGGGGTATTTGCGGGTTCTAAACACATTTTGAGTTCAAGCAGCGGGTTTTTGTTTTAAGTTTAAATTTCGGTAAACCGCATCTTTCACATTTACCTATGATAACGCCATCTGGAAACTTATATGCAGTTTTGCATCCTTTGTAATAGTTCGAGCAACCGACAACGAGTCCTTTTCTCCGAATAACTATCAAGGGACTGCCGCATTCCGTGCACTTCCAGCCTTCTGATTCGAACTTGTTCTTTATGATTTCGTCCATGCTTTCGCATGATCTATCAATGCATATTAAGAGGTCGTATACGTATGGTAATCTAGCTTTAGGAAGTCCGCATTTATTGCATTTTTCGTTGGTAATAGAGGCCTTTCGCGGAAGTTTATATTCGGCTTTACAGTGATCGCATTGGATTAACATCGCGTTTTGTGTTTTGTTTTCAATGAGATGACCGCCGCATTTGCACGCGAAAAAAGATGGTTTTTTTTCTTCAAATTGGATTACTTCTTGTTTTAGAGGCGTTAAGGCTTGAATGAGCGCGGTTTTTGTTATTTTTTCATCGTACTCTGGTTTTGCTCGCATAACGGTTTCTGAAGCGATGGTGAGTATTGCTTCTCCAGCCTTTGTCATTAGTTTTCCTTCAACATTAGAACCGGAGACTTCTATTTCGCTTTCACTAAAATTCATTTCGTTGCTTATTTCTTCCATTGTTTGCAGGTTAATTATTTTGATTTTTCCACCTTGATGTGGTGAGATTATTACGAGGGCCTCCGGCCATTTTATGTTTATGTTGGCATCTTTTACAGAGTAGGAGGTGGCTCCTACAGCTATTATGGATTGTTCTGATGGTTTTTCTTCAGGCGGTTTTAGCACTTCTTCAGCGGTTTTGAAAACCGTTTTTTCGGCGTTGGAAGGTGCTTTTGTTTGTGTTTCTTTGAAAATTGGTTTAGACGGTGCTTTTGGAGGCTTTTGAACCTCGATAACTTTTTGGCTCGTTATAGGATAGGAGAACTGCGCATCTTGGACGAAGATGTCGACTTTGGCTGTTATTAAATAAACACCTTTTGGAACAGATATTCCGAAAGGTAAAGTATAAGTATCGCCCTTTTTGAGGCGCATAGTTTGGCGGATTAAGGTTTTATCGTTGAGGGAGGCAGTAATTCCGAGTTTTGGGTAACCGTTAAGACATTTGATTTTGAATTCGAAATTCGTGTTCTCGCCTTCAGGCAGTTTTTCGGGCACTTTTACCCATTCAACTTCTATTAAAGCGGCTTTCTTTGCGAATGACACTACGCGTTCCGCGTTAATCCTCCTCAAACCCAGCGATAATAGCCAATCCAATCCTTTTTCTGAGACTTGGGAAATGAGTTGGTTAGGTTGAGTTATTCCTTTTGAAGCAAGTATTGTTGCACCTTTGTAACCGATACCGGCTACTTGTAGTAGGAAAGCTAAAGCTTCTGGAGCTTCATGTTTAAGGCGTATGGAAAGGATTCTTGCGCGAAGCTCAATTTTTTGATCTTGCATGAATTCTCCAATAAAGCTGGATAAAGCGTGGAGCAATCTTGTCCCATTATTCTTTAAGACGTAAGCATCGCTGCGAAACCCTTCCCATAATTGGCGGGATAAAAGTGAAAGAAAGATTCCAAGCACTTTTTTGTTTCCAGAAGATAAACCTTTGAATAGACTGGAAGAGACTTTTTCTAAAAATTCTTTAAAGTATTTTTTTTCGCCGCGTCTTAGCACCGCGTCTGAAAATTCTTTAGCCATAGCAACGGTGCAGAGGAGATCATCGTCGCTTTTTAAAACGCCGTCTATGCAATTTTTATGAAAAAGCTTCGCGGTTTCTAACCGCATGTAAAAAATGGAGGTAAGTTGACCTAAAGGCGTGGAACTGAAAACTCCATCCTCACTTTTCTCAACGAATTGATCCTCTATGAGACTGTTTAAGGCTTTTAAAGCTTCACTTTTAATGTTTATAGAACCGTAAAGCTCCGGATTATGCTTCGCTCGAATAAAGAGAAATGTGTCTTGAATCCATGTTTCTAAATCTTTCAACGCCTTAATCGTGCCGAGCTGTATCTCCGCGTTGATATGCTCTGCTAATGATTCTAATAAGCGTGATTCTATCGCTTTTCCTTCAGTTATCAACTTCCTATAAGTGGGAGCTTTCTCCTTATCGATAATGATCCAAGCGTATCCTTCATCAGTTTCCCCTGGGCGACCAGCTCTGCCTAGCATTTGTATCAAGTCTATGGGAGAAATTTCTTTTTCCCCTACGATTGAGTCGTAAACCGTTACATCCCGAATGATCACGCATTTGGCAGGTAGATTAACGCCCCAAGAAAGCGTGCTTGTTGAAAATAAGAGCTTCACGGTTTTTTCCCTGAAAGCTTTTTCAATAAGTTGCCTATCATTGATCTTTAGACCAGCGTTATGGAAAGCAACCCCAGAAGGCAAAACAGCTTTTAACCTCGGATTAGTTACCCTCTGAGCGAGATCAGCAAGCTTTTCTCTATCTTTGCTCGTAATAAAAGGAAAACCGTGTTCCGCCCAAATTTCAGACACTTTTTTAGCAGCCAAAACGGTGTCAGAGCGGCTTGAAACAAAGACCAAAACAGACTCTCCTTCATTAAGATGTCTAGAAGCTAGATCGAGAACCTTATATAAGCGCCTATACTTATCGTAGAAAGGGTTATCAGCAGGCTTATAATACCATACATCTGCATAAAGCTTCACGGGGCGAAAAGACTCGTCAAAAAAGTAAGTGCTGTTAGGTTTGGCTTCAAGCCATTCAGCTATCTCTTTGAAATTAGGCATAGTCGCGGACAGAGCAATTACGCGCAACCTTCTGCCCTGTTCCTCAGCGATCTTCTTCAAACGAGAGATCAAAACTTCAAGGGTAGCACCCCGCCTATCCTCATCCAACAAATGCACTTCATCTATGATTACAAGAGTGACTTCGGTTGCAAAACGGTTTCTAGGTTGCCGCCACTTTCTCGTGATCGAATCCCATTTCTCTACGGTACTTATGATGATGTCCGCTTTTTCCCCTTCCCTAGGGGTAATTTCACGCTCACCAGTAGAAACCAAGACACTAAAACCTTTTCTACCAAACCTCATTACCCAATCTTTTTCTTTTTCATAGCTGAGTGCTCGAAAAGGTGTAAGGTATAAACATTTACCTCTAAAACCTCTATCCCGAACCTTTTCCTCACTAAACTCCCTCAACATCGCTAACTCCGCTATTACAGTTTTCCCCGCGCCTGTAGGAGCTGCCACTATCACGTTATCATCAGTGTTAAAAGCCGAATCAAAAACAGATAGCTGAACCTCATTAAAAGAATCAAAGTCGAAAAAGCCTCTATGCTTGCTCATAAAGGTATCGGCACTAACCATCGGGAAAGCCTCTTTCTGCGGCACTTTTTATACGAGAATCAAAGAAACTATCATCGATCAAAACTTGGTCTAGTATGTCTTTCATTTTCTCTCTTTTCTTTTGATGCTCACGCAAAAATTTTACTATTCTTTCGATTAGATCGTTTTTGCAATCGCCGCATAAAAGATCGCCCGTCTTACACCTTCTTTCTCGCTCTTTAAGGGCTTCATCATCTTCCTCAAAGAGGAAGTAATAATAGGCGAAAACTGCGCAAATATCAGGATTAGCCCCGTATTTTCTTTGCTCTTCTATCGTGACTCTCCCGCCAGTAAAAGCACGCCATATTTTCTTTCTAGCTTCTTCAGGCGAATCTTTGGTGAAAATCGCAGTTTCAGGTTGTGAAGCAGACATTTTCCCCGAAGCAGAAAGCCCAGGAAGCAATTTGCCATGAAGTTGAGAGGGTTTATAAAAGCCTATTTTGGGGGCTACATCGCGTGTAACTCTCCAGTATGGATCTTGATCGATAGAAGCTGGAATCAATACGGGGACATTTTTCCCTTCAACCAACGAGGGCAAAAAACAAGGCATGGCCTGGATTGTAGGGAAAAAGATCATGCCGATATTATCAGAGTTTTTAAAACCAAAAACGGCTTTCGCAGTTGAGAATGTGACATGTTTAGAAAACTTTATACCAAGATTATAAAGGGTTCTGGAGCACCGTGTATCGATCATTATAAATGTTTTTTTCGGGTTTAAACCTACAGCCATAACGTCTAAAGCGTTATCCAAAGAAAACTTTTGAGTGTCTTCCAGTGTGAGATCTGGGTTAAACAAAAACTTCTCGTCGTCAGTCATCTGAAAATAGAGATCTGCATCAAAATTGTCTTGTAACCACTTGGTGAAAAACCAAGGGAGCATGTGACCTAAATGAACACCGCCTGAAGGACCTCTACCAGTGTAGAGGGCAAACTTTTCTCCTTCATCAAACCTTTTAAGAATCAAATCAAAATCGCGGTGCGAATAAACAATTCCCCGACGAAGTTGCAGGTGCAACTCGCCCACCCGGGATTCTATCATCCCTAACAAAGAATCATCAACACGCTGAGTGCCAAACCTTTCAACAAGCATATCATAATCAATTTTTCCGCGAACTTCCCAAGGCGTTACCACAAACTCCTCATTATCACCATTACCCTCGTTATCATTGTTTAAACCAGACATTTCCAACTCTACTCCTTAAGACGAGAAAAAAAACATGAAATTAAAAGCCAGACAAGCAAACAATTTTAGCAATTGGAAAACTTAACTTTCATGGTTTTTATGTTTGTTGTTCTCAATCCATTTAATTCCAACCTTAAACGACCCATTATAAAATAACTTAAAACCTTTTCAAAACATTTACTCTTTTAAAGGATAACTATTTGAACCATGAAACCCAAAAAAACAAACATAAAAAAAGAAAAGATTTGAAACAATAAAAATAAGGAAAAAAAAACTAAGAGAAATAAGAAAAAGATGTATTAAGGTCAAACAAAAAATAATTTATAAAATTTAGAAATTAACCCTATTAAAGGACTGAAAATAATAGCTTTTAAAGAGGAGAACGTGTTGAAAGAGCTGGTTGTAAAGATAGTCAACGACATTGATCCAGAAACTCTAGACTTTCCCGTAATGATAAGCGGACTACCAGGATGCGCCTTAGTCGGCAAAATAGCAGCAGATCATCTGATAAGCCAAGGCGAATCCCAGCTGATAGCCGAAATATTGGGACCAACCCTACCCCATCACGTATTTGTAGAAAACGGCATCCTTAGACTACCAAGACTACAAATCCATCATGTAAAGAGCTTTGACGCCGGAAACCAAAAGAGAGACTTTTTGGTCATCACAGGAGACGCACAATGCCAAACTGTAGAAGGCCAGTACGAGTTATCAAGAAAAATCATAGAACTAGCCCAAAAATATAAGGTAAAAGAAATATGGACTCTCGGAGGCTTCGCCATAGGAATACCCCTTACAAGAAAACCAAGAGTCTTTACGACGACAACAAACAACGAACTCTTAAAAAGGGTTCTAAAAGAA
>JAEOSI010000227.1 GCA_016840425.1 Candidatus Wukongarchaeum yapensis | reverse complement strand
ATCCTCTTCTTCAAATAAGGGTATGAGATCGACTGCAAGCTCCACGGCAATAGGTGTTGCTACTGGCAACAGTTTTCCGTATTGTTTACCGCAGTGTGAGAGCACTTTTAGACGGTTTAGCGTGTTTGCGTTTTCTACGTTTTCTAGTTGTGGTTGAAAAGTTTTTTGTGCTAAATAGAAGGCTTCTTTCGCTGTGAGGGGTTGTTTTACCCAATCCCAACGGGTTTCAGTTAATGTGCCTTTAGGGATAGCGTCTTTAAAATGAGGGAAGGAAGAATTTTCATAAATAGCGTTCTTACGTGGCGCTGTAGGAAACATTTTCCCCCATTTTAGGGCATGGTTATGGTAACACTTTTCTATTTCGTCTCGGTATTTGGCTTTTTTTATCTCTGATATTCTTTTGAAGTTTCGAACTATGGTTAATCACCTTTCTAATTTTTTAAAAATACGGGGATGTGGAGATTTCTTCGGAACATATCGCCTCTACCTTTACTTAAATGCTCTTATACTTCCTTTAAATCTTCTTCTGTTTCATCAGCCTCTTCCTGCTCCTGTAAACTGATAAGCAGCTCAGCGCGTTTTATCCATGGGTATAACTGTAGATTAAGATCTGATCTCTTTGAGTATATTCTTAGGGTGGTTCAATGGCTTAGGGGAGAAGAAGCATCTCCTAAAGCGGATCTTGGAGTTTGTGTGTATTGTCATTTGAAATCTTTTTGTGATGAAGTCTTTCAATAATATACCTTTCTAGGTCTAGGAAAGGCCTGATGTCTTTTAGTTCAGGATTTTTCACTTATGGCTCTAAATTTTTTATTGCTTGGGTTTTTTTAGAAAGGTTTAATAATGAAACCTCTAATAAGAAGTTTGAAGCATTAGGATGAGCAGGTAAAGGGGGAAGTGAGGGATAAAAAGGAAGTTGGATCCTCTTCAATTGTTGTATGTTCTACCATGATATCAATAATCTGTGTTAGAAGCATTAGCTGATGATATAGGTCCCTGCTGCCGAACTTGGTTTATTCGGCCAAGAAATTGGTCAAACTCGAAAACATGTCAAAAGGGGACTAAACTTGCCTCGTATAGGAGGAATTGAAGAGGAGAAAAGGCGTGTAAGATGGATATAACTGATTATTTTAAACAAACATTAAAGGATTATGAGTTTGCTACAGAAGAGACCTTATTCGAATGCGTTAAATGTGGTAAGTGTTGTGGAGAGTTCAGATTAGAGGCCACCCTTTCGGAAAACGACGTGAAAAGGATGTACGCAGCTAACCCTGAACTCGTAAACGGTGTCACTTCAACCTTTTCAAAATTCTCTGAAGATCTTGTCATTACAACGATAAATGATTCAGAGCGCGGGTGTACTTTCCTAAAGGACAACAAGTGTGAGTTGCACGGGATAGCTAAACCTCTCGCCTGTCAACTCTACCCCTTCATTCTCGCGCTCCCGAAAACGGTTGTGAAAATGGGACTAAAACCTCCCGAAAACGCGGTGATGGTTTCAATACCTTTCATGGGAGAAATATACCGAGGTTATATTATTTATGATCCAAACTGTGAAGGGATAAACCCGAAAGGGGGAAGAGGGGAAAGAGTCAATTTCGAGCAAATAGCTGAGCTTAGTCTTAGATACGCGTTTGAACTCACGGAGACATCAAAAATCGACATAATAGGATTCCTCAATAGTCTGCAAGATGCATCGAGAAGAAGGCTCCAAATAGTTAAAGACTTCTTTGAAAAAGCGAGGGTGACCGAAGTGCAGATCCCGCTTTCCCAGCAAGGTCCAAAGTTGTCCTTAGAGGGCCTTATAGCCTACGATCCCTTAACCATAGGAGACAAATACGCTCCAATAATCTCATCTTTAGCCCCTTTGCTAGCGCAGAACTTATCACTGTACAAAGCAAGTCTCCTAACAGCGATCTTCGCGTTGGTCGAAGGAGAAAGAATGGGAGAGGGGGAAGAAGAAGGCGTTGATAGCGGCGAAGATGAGGAATTCAAGCTAAAACTCAAGGAAATTAAGTCAATGATATTCGGAACTTTTTATATGGTAAAAGAAGGGGACACCGTCATTAAACTCTGCAACGGTTGTTTACCTACTGCAGAACAACTCGTCACCCTTGTCAACGCAGCAGCAATGTCAGAGCCATTCAGGGAAAAAAGGAACATCAGATTCATCAGAATGATCATCCCAGTCGACAAAAACAACAACCCGATCCTAAAACCATCAATTAACACAGGGTAGGCTGTCGGATAGGGGAAGTTGTGTAGGGCGAGTAGGCTGTTTGTTTCTGATGTTTTTCATGCTTTAATATATCCGCGTTTTTTCGTGTTGGGTAAAAAGTAAGGTCTATATTGTCTCTTAAGTTCATTAGTTTATTTCATTAACTCCAAGAAATTCGCCCGATTGGGTTAATATTAAGATCGGTTGCAAGTTCTTCATAGCATAGTACTATAAGTCTTGGGAATTCTTTTTCGGTTAGTTTTTTTAGTTTTTTTCTGGTTTCTATTGTTGTCAGGATAATTGGATCTTTGCCCTCGACGAAACTTCCGGCTTGGTCATAGATAGCTTTTATCAGTCGATCATGTTCTTCTTCCGAGAGTTCGTCGTCGCTGTTGATTCTTGTTTCTATCTGGTGGTCTATTAGATAGACGACTAAGGTGTTGCCGCTGATCACGTATTTATTCGTGATGTATCGTTTGAGTGATATCCGTAATAAACTTACAGTTTCGGGGATGGGTAGGGTATAATCGTTTTGATTAGGGTCTGTTGGGGTGTTGATTTCAAGCAAAGCTTCTAGGATGGCTCGAAGGTTCCTGATAGAGATTTCTTCATCTAGCAGATCTCTTAGAATTCTGGTCAGGTCAATTATGTTGAAGCGTGTTAGCATGGTTTTGATAAGTTCTGGGAATGGCGTTTGTAGCGTGTTAGTATTGTATTTAACAGTTTCTTTTGTGAGGAATGAGCTTGCATTTTTCCTAATTGCGGCGGATAGTGCAAGAACGATAAAGCCTTGTGGGTTCCATGTGGTTAAACCGGCTTTTTCGCATATTTTTAAGGTGTTCTCTTTATTTTGAATGATTGCGCTTTCACTTTGGTTTGCAGGGTTGATGGCTCCTTCGCCTTCTAGGTTTAGGAGGTAGAGTCTTTCAGGGATTTCGTTAACTAGGAACTGATCTTGTTTAAGACCTTTGAGGGGTGGAAATCTCAGGTCGTTCAGTTGTATTCTGAAACCGTTTTCTTCTAAGCTATTGTCGGT
>JAEOSI010000046.1 GCA_016840425.1 Candidatus Wukongarchaeum yapensis | reverse complement strand
AAAACAATGCTTACAGCATCTATAATCGAACAATTGGTGAAAAAAACAGCGCTAAAAGCACTTATTATTGATTTTAAAGGTAAAGAATATTTAGGATTATTTCCTAAAAACGTAAATTTTAAGTATTTATTACCCGGATCCCTTAAATTTCCCCTAGCCATAAACATTTTTGATCCTCCCCGTTCTGTTTCAGTTGAAGATCATGCAGCTTTTATTTTGTCTATGATTAAAGAAATTATGCGTACTGAGAACACCTTTGAAATTACCCCTCAGATGTTTAGAGTTTTAGAAGATATATTGACACAGTTCCTAAAATTAAAAGATAAAAACTTTAAAACATTCCTCGATATTTTTGAAAATTATGAAGTTTTAAACGAATTCGGCAGGGAGAAATTACCCGCAATAAACGCCACCTTAGAAGCTATAAAATCAAGGTTCAAACGATTTATTATAGGCCCACTTAAAAAAATATTTTTCGTAGAAAAAACAAACATTTGCTGGAAGGAACTTCTTGAAAACAATATCATCATCGATTTTAGCCTACTTAGAACAATCGGTGTTTCAAAAACAGATCTACAATTTTTGCTCAATATTATACTCTACAATATCCAAACAGAAGCCGCTTTAAGAAAAAGAAGCCGCGAACTTAAAAACGTAATCGTTATCGAGGATGCAGAGCATTTAATACCCAATCTTTTTAGAAAAAAAACCACCGCAGATACATTAATAGCTGAAGATTTTGCCATGCTAATGGGAGCTCTTCAAATAGGCCTAATAAGTGTTAGTACCCGCCCCATAATCTCTGACAATATTTTAGCAAATTCCGGAACTAAGATTTTTTTCCGTACAACCTTTGACTATGAAAAAGCGGCAAAATTTTTGAATTTAGATCTAAAACAAAAAAGTTATTTACGAGTTATGCAGAAAAGAGAAGCCTTCGTAGTAATACCTGATTTCCCCTACCCCTTCTTAATAAAAACCCGTGAATTTAATCAAAAGCCTGTTTCCAATTTTATTTTTTCCCTAGCCTCTTTAGATCCGTTCACAATAAAATCTCGCCTTTCATACAATCCCCTATCAAACTATTCCCCCATTTCCGAATCTTTACCTAAACATTCCCCGAAAACAGAAAAAATAAATTTTTCTTTTAAAGATCTCCACTCAATCTCCTCATTATGTAAAAATTATTGTTTATTTTCTTTTTGGACCAAAGAACATTGCTTTAACTCAATTATTAGTATTTTACCCATCGTTGATGATTATATTAAAGATAAAAATATTGAGGAGTTACGCTTAAAACTTAATGATAACACATTATCTATTTATCAAGAACTCTCAAAAAAAGCCGGAAATTCCCGCACAATTAACTGGACTAAAGGCCTTTGTGCTTTTTCAGTTTTGCTAAGTAAATTATCCGGTGAATACCCCGCAATAAATCCTTTAATACCATCATGGCTAAAAACGGCTAAAAACCATTCAAACTCAAAAATAAACGACGAAATAAAATCATTTTACACCCAATTAATAAAAAATCGACTAGAGAAATAGTTACAAGAAAAGAATGCCGGGGACGGGATTCGAACCCGCGCAACCAGAATACATCTAAACCCCAAAACAGAAAGAAAAGATTATGAGTCCACTTCCTTCCCTAACACACAACCAAAGGAAAGAAATGCCTAGAAGCGTAAGACGGATAACCACTAAATTCTATTATTTTAGTATTGAACCGAATAATAATAGGGCTATAAATTCGATTATTAATACTACAACCCATATTTTTCCCCTAAAAATATTATAATCAACAAGTAGTTTTCCCCAAGAGTTACCCAAAACACTCCAACCAAAAGCAAATCAGTACCGGTATAACCAACTTCTATATTATCTATAAAAAGATATGTTACTACTAAAAAAGATAGAAGATAAGATGATTATACTGATAACATGTGCCAAATGTTCACCTACTTTAGGTTTGAGAAACGACTCTCTAAACCCTGCATCAATGAGCGCTACAATAAGAAATATAAACCACACACCAAAAGCATAAAAAAATAACGTTCTATCCTTTTTCACAACTACCTATAACCAAAATTTTTACCTCCCTTATATCCAATCTCTTAAAAAACTTTTGATATTTGAGCTAACTACAAAGTAGATTTTACGACTTTTACCCCTTCTTCTACAAACTCCCATATAAGAAAAATCTAAAGAATAAAAACAATCAAAAAACAAACAACCCTTGAAGCTGAAACCAGACTCGATGAAATAAAAAATATTTTACACCCAGCTAAAAAAACGCTATAAGAAAAAAAAGTGCCGGGGATGGGATTCGAACCCACGCAACCAGAATACATCTAAACCCCAAAACAGAAAGAAAAGATTATGAGTCCACTTCCTTCCCTAACACAAACCATCAAGGAAAGGAACGTCTGGCACCCAATCCAGGCTAGGTTACCCCGGCCGTTAGAAAACGCCCTTTGGAGGCCTCTGCGGGCTTTTTTTGAGTTTTTGATCCTTTGAGGGTGTTTTCTTTGGATCGTAGACTTTTGAAGATAGATATTTTTTCATGGTTTATAAAGTCTACGACACCGCATAACGGCTGTTTGCGGTTGGTGCTACGATTCTCACGTAGTTCTTCAGCGTTTTCGAGGGTCGAAAGATAACATTAAAAACTATTACCAATGTTCATAGTGGACCCTAGAAGCATCGTATCGATTTGCCTGAGGCTTTTTTTCTGCCGGATAACCTATCGGAATCAAGGAGATAGGTATAACATGTTCTGGAATGTCTAAAAGTTTTTGAGTAGCAGTGATCCAATCTCGTCTAGAATAAATATCCAACCAGACCGCTCCAAGTCTCTTTCCTTGAACCGCGATCAAAATATTCTCCGTGGCCGCTGAACAGTCCTGAACCAAACATCCCTTATGTATATCCAATTTTGAATCGCCACAAACCAAAACAGCCATCGGTGCATCTTTTAACATCCCAGACCCCGAACGAAATTTAGCGATCTCATCAAGAATCTTCCGATCCCTAATCACAATAAAATGCCAAGGCCGCTCATTCTCCGCAGAAGGAGCACTCATCCCCGCCTCCAACAACTCTTTTATCACATCATCAGATACCTCTTGGGAGGTATATTTACGAACACTTCTCCGGGAAAGAATAGCATCCATAACATTCATAATTATCCCACCTTCTATTCTCACATACTCTGTTTATTTTTACTATGAATAACTTTTTTGAAAAAACTCTAAAGGTATTAAAACTTGCAAAGTCAGCTGCTATCAATCTTCTATTTGTTAAACTTCGTTAACTCTAAAGAAATCTTAAAGAAATGCCGAGGAAATTTTATTTTTTAATTTTTCTTTTCTTTGTTTTTTATTATACTTTTACTTTTCCAAAGAAAAAGCAAAAAAACACAAGAGGAAACCCACCCCCAACATAAAAAACAACGCAAAAACGGTTACCCAGGTTTTAATCTGAGTGTTTCTATTTTATTTTTTATATTTTTTTATTTATTCTTCCTTTACAAGATGGAAGAATGTAGGTATTTATTGTACTTGTTTAATTTAAATTATTATTGGTTATTTTTTGTTTTCTTTCATTATTATACTTCTTGCTGCGATAACTCCGCTAATGCTTGCTTGTATAAGTCCTCTTGTTATTCCTGCTCCATCTCCAATTGTGTATAGGTTTTCTTTTTTTGTTTCTAAGTCATTGTTTACATTTATTCTTGAAGAGTAAAATTTTGTTTCAATCCCGTAAAGAAGTGTATGGTCGCTGTAAACTCCTGGTGTTACTTTGTCTACGGCTTTTAACATTTCAAGAATATCTTGGAGAAATCTGTAGGGTAGAACGAAACTTAAATCTCCTGGAACTGCTGTTTTTAATGTTTGTTCTACTATACTTCTCGCTATTCTTTCAGGTGTACTTCTTCTCCCAATTTTCAGATCTCCTAATCTTTGTATTATGACACTTCCTCCGCTGATAATGTTTGCTAATCGTGCAAGATATTTGCCGTAAGCTATAGGTTCTTTAAAAGGTTCTGTAAAAGAAGTGCTTACAAGTATTGCAAAATTTGTGTTACCGCTTTTTTTATTAGCATAGCTTTGCCCATTTACTGTTACTGCATTTTCCTCTGTAGACTCTATAATGACCTCTCCATGGGGGCATACGCAAAAAGTTCTTACCAAGTCATCAAAAGATTTAGAATAATATATGAACTTAGGTTCATGGAGGACTGATGTTATTTCTTCCATTATTTCTGCTGGTAATTCTACCCTTACCCCGACGTCTATTGGATTATTTTTTGTTTCAAGTCCATAACGTTTCATCTCTTCTGTAAGCCAATCTGCTCCAACTCTTCCTGGAGCTACTACTATGTATTTTCCCATTATTTTTTCTCCGTTATCTAGCTCCACTCCTTTCGCCTTTTTTTCCTCAACAATTATGTGTTTAACGTTCTCGTTAAGCCTGATATCTATGTGATTTTGTAGTTTTTCTTTCATTTTTCTTAAAATATCTCTGCAATTTTCAGTTCCTAAGTGTCTTACTTGATATGGTATTAACTTTAAACCTGCAAATGTTGCTTTTCTCTCTATCTTTGAGACTTCATCTGCATTTGTTCCATAAATCTTTTCTGTTGCCCCAAAATTTAGGTAAATTTTGTCGACGTACTTTACTAATTCGTTCAATTTTCTCTTTGATTGATATTCATTAAGCCAGCCTCCCACTTCCGTAGTTAACGTAAGTTTTCCGTCACTAAAAGCTCCTGATCCCCCCCAACCTGTCAATAGTTTACAAGGTTTACAAAGCTGGCAAGTTTCTCCTTTCTCAATTGCAGGGCAAGAACGCTTCGTAATATCTTTCCCTTTATCAATCATTAATATGTTCAAGTTTTCTTTTTTTTCTTCTAATTCTAAAGCTGTAAAAATGCCTGCAGGGCCACTGCCAATAATTATCGCATCATATCCTTTTTCTACCACTATCTAATCCGCCTCATTTTTAAAATTACTTTAAAAATCCCAAATGAAGTCCTTTAACCTTATGG
Organism: Candidatus Wukongarchaeum yapensis; assembly: GCA_016840425.1. GTDB lineage: Archaea > Asgardarchaeota > Wukongarchaeia > Wukongarchaeales > Wukongarchaeaceae > Wukongarchaeum > Wukongarchaeum yapensis. Next base: position 7,018 of record JAEOSI010000046.1, on the reverse strand, counting down.
AAAACTAATAACAATATAGCGATCTCACACAGTTTCTCACTATTTCTTTATTTTTATTTATTTATATCATAATTAAAATTAAATAATGAATCCAAATTATATCACGTAAAACTTAAAATTTAAACTGTTCCTAAAATTGCAACATAGTAAATTTTTTTAGCAAAATAAAAAACCACTCATTGTTATAAAAATTATTTTAATAGTAAAAAACCAAAATAAGCGTGGTTTTGTTGTTTCAAAAAAACCAAATTAAAATCTCCAGATTTTTACGTGGTCTAAAATCTGCAATGGAAGGACGCGTAAAAAAATATATTTTCGTGCCTAGTGGCATAATAAGATGGGTAGTTACAGGAGAAAAAAGCGACTATCTAACAATTGAAAATCGTTTTTGTTTATGCGAAGATTTTTTCTTAAATGGTGTTATAAAACGTAAAATTCCAGCTTGTTACCATCTTTTTGCTATTCAATTAGCAAAAACACTGGATACTTTTCAAGAATTTAAAATAAGCGATAAAGATTATGATTTTTACATAAATGAATGGTTATTATTATAACTTAAGAAATGTTATTAAAATTAAAGTAACTATTTATTTATAATTTCTACTTTTAGTTAAATATCTCGCATATTTTCTCAATCACTAAACCAATTTTTTATATTCCTAATTTTTAGGGGTGCTTAAAATCTCTTTACTATATTTTTTTTTGAGGCAGACTATAAATGTCAAAAGACAAAAAAGTCTCATTATTACAAGTATTCCTCATTTTCTCTCTCCTCTTCTGTCCTTATATTAATTTATCCTTAAACATTTTACCAAATACGGATATTTCTCCTTCTCTTCCTTCTCCTAAACTTCTTGATTCAACTACTTTAAATGTCTCTCAGCATGCTACAGTCAAAATTGAAAAATGGATGAATAGTTCCGATAACATATACATTAATAGTTCGTCTCTATGGAAAGCTAATTGGACTGCTAGAATAACCAATATTTATAACCAAACAGTACATTGTGGCGATGCAGAAGTTGAAAATGATTATTATTGGAAAAACTATGAAAGAGACCAACCTGATGATCTGGGTTTTTCAAGATATCTAAACAATCCTGAAGGTCTCATTTCTTATAGCGGTAATTACTCTTGGACTGATAATATTTCTAACTGGGCTTCTTCTCTTCACCAGGTCGATTATAGTGGCGGAGGGTTATTGCATGGAAATTCTGTTATCGTATCTTTTGCTTACAACCTGTTTTCTGAAAATAACCTTTCTAGTTCATACTCTTATGTTAAAGTGGTTTATAATTTCACTTCTTTCATATTACAAGTTTATTTGTGGTCTTACCCTCACCCTCTTTATCCTCCAAAAAATGACTCGAAAACCGTCTCTTTGATTATAAATGATTCTTGGCATAACAGTTGGCGTTTGGTATCTTTAAATGCTTCAAAACTTGGATTAGAGATTTGCGATAAATTACCTCTTAACCTCTGGGAAATAGACATAGAGGTAGGGGTTCAAAATCCTCCCTATAGTGCAATAATTCTTTTTGATGAAATTTCTTGTATTGACCTTGTATTCCCCTCTGAAGTTGACTTAAAAATAAATAATCAAAAAGTAATTGATTTCTCTTTAGGCCAAGGATTTTTATCTTGGGAATCATACCTTGAAAATAATCTCCACGTTTCAGTAAATGAAACTAATATTAGCGGTTTTAAAACAGAAAAAACATGGCATTTCTTTTTAGAAATTAACATTTCAAGAGTCATTGTTCGCGAAATCGATTATGAACGCCATAATTCCACAACAATCAAATGGAATGTAACATTTCAAGTTGCTCAAAAATTTGCTGAAAACATGACCAGTTTTATTTTAATAACCATCCCGTTTGATTGGAATTTTTTATCTATTTTAAACCCTAACGGAGTACAAATGAAAGATTTTTGCATAGAATTAAACGATTCTATTCACCAAATTATCATACCAGATAACATTTTAATTAAAGGAGAATGGCAAATTTTTACTTATTCTCCTAACTATTTAGAATTAATCTCTCCAACCAGTTCTATTTCAGTAACCCATGAAGAAAACATAAACATCAGTGCAAAACTAAGATACAGTGTAGGTACAGTAAACCTCAGTATAGTAGACACAACCTATGGGAATGTTCTTCAAACTACCGTTAAAGAATCAGATATTTACGGGATAGTCACTTTTGAAGTATGCTTCCCCCCTCAAACCTCTCGTTCAAACATCAGCGCTATTTTACGGTGGTTTTACAACTGGGAAGCTGGAGAAGAACATATTAATATAACACTCACAACTAAACCAACAAAAATAGCTATAAATTCATCTGAGTTTAAAGTATTTTACCCCAGAAAACTTTCAATAAATCTCTCCTATATAGACCTTGAAAATAATCTTTCAATTTTAGGCGCTCATGTTACTTATCAGTGGGAATATGATCAAGGAAAATTTATCGAAGACCCAATAAACCAGATATATATACTTGAATTTCCAACTTATCAACTTTCTTTAAATAATTCTTACCAAATATTCATAAAAGCTGCTAAAGAAGGCTATGCTACGGTTATAAAAGTTATAACAATATTTATCGAAAATCCTGGATTTAAAATAGATTTATCTTTACCTAAAACAGCTTATTCAGGAGAAACAATAACTGTTAGTGCAAAAGTCTTTGATAGTTATAATGTGCCTTTAAATAACATAACTGTTCTATTCTTTCTCAATTCATCCTCCATAGGCGCTGGATTCACAAACGAATCAGGTTATGCATCCATACAATATTACATCTCTTCTTCAGAAACAAACAGGTTTTTGGAATTTCACTGTGAAATAGTTATACATAACAAGGTAGTAGCAAGTTCTTCCAACTCAATAGAAATAATTAGCCCGCTCAAAAATGAAAAAAATTTTTGGCTGATCACATTAACTTTTGGAGTTATTACCGGTTTCTTATCTTACCTATCTAAATTATATCTTCAAAGGAAAAAAAAGCTCTCATTGTTCATAAAACTATAATGATAAAATTTCATCTTTTAATTAATTCCTCTCCTTTCACTACTTCTATTATGTAGGTTGAAGGTAGCTTCATCCCTGCCCTCTTCAATGCTTTCATTGCGTGTTCTACATTTTCTGGTATTACTTTTACAATAATGATTGATTGTCCTTCCATTACCCTTGCTGCTGTTCCTATAGGCTTACCAAAAGCATGTCTCATCCCTTCCTGTAATCTATCTGCTCCTGCAACTGCCATCATCTTGTTCTCTCTGAGAACATGATGTGGATAAACTTTTATCTTTAAGAAATACTCGCTTCTACCTAAATTTTTTTGGAGATATCTGTTAGCAGCAATTCTTGCAGATTCAAGGGCTACATGCTGAATATTACACGATTCTTTGACTTTTAATGCAACTTCCACAGGCAAATCGCCTTTAACTGTCCCCATCTGAAAGATCCTTATTTTGGAATCAGGAACCCCTCGCATATATTCTCTCCTAGTGTACGGGTGTGGCTTAATATCCCTGTAACAGCGGGCAGGTCTCTTAGGCATATCTTATCACCAAAAAAAGTACATATTTTTAAACTTCTCAGGTATTTAAACTTTAAAGATTACTTAATTTATAAAACTTTTTTAGGAAAGTCAAGGTGTAATTTGCTTGGTGTAACACTTTTTTGTCCTTTATACTTTCCACTATAAGGCTTTTCACAAGGATGCGCTAAATACGATAACTCTAATTGGCAAACTCTTTCTCCTACTTTAAGCTCCTGTGGAATATTAAGCTTATTTGTAACTTCAAGCGTAATTTTTCCGCAGAATCCAGAGTCAACGAAACCTCCTGTAGAATGAACTTCCAAAAATCTTCTAGCTAATGAAGATCTGCCCTCGATTCTACCCCTTATATTATTCGGTATCTCTATCCACTCCATGTTCGTTATAAGCACATTTTCCCCTGGTTGTATTACTAAAGAATTCTCTAAAACTATTCTTTCCATATACGGTTCTATATCGTCCTCCATCTTGAAAAGAGCCCTATTATTTAAAACCATTTTTTTTCTGTCTAAAACTAAAGCTTCATTCCCCATCCTTAAATCAACTGAACACGGTCCTATCTGTTTTTCTAAATCTATAGGCCTTATAACTAAGTTTGCTGTTTTCAACTCTCTTAAAATATCAACATCAGATAGTATACACAAAGCCAATCACTTCTAATATATCTTTAGCAAAAAATAATTAAAATTATATTACTTTATTATTACAAAACTCCTAAATAAATCATTAATAAAATTTAAGGATATAAAAACTTCTTATTTTTTCCTTGTGTGAAATAAAAAATCATTGCTTTTAAATAGAATTTAAAGGATGATAAAATGTCTTATATTGGCGGTATAATTCAAAAAAATACATCGAATATTGGCTACTATCTTACTCAAATAGGAAAAACTCTCCGCCATCGTACTTTAAGTAAACATAAAATATACACAAAATATGAAGAAAAAGAGTCAATATACCCCGAAAATTTTGAATCAATTAAAGGTCATATCGGCGTAATAGCAGGGGATTTTATTAACCTAAACGGTGTAACATATTCCCAACCCTTAACTGGATGCGATGAAAAAACCGTTGTAGCCTTAAACGGAGAATTATATAACTCCAACCAACTTAAAACTAGTCTAAAAAATTTTCATACTTTTAGAACTGAAAATGATGGCGAAATAGTTGCCCATCTTTTCGAATCGAAAAAATTTAAGCAAACATGCCTAAAAAAGAATTTATATAACGTTTTTAACAGTATAGCTGGCTATTTTTCACTCCTAATATACGATCGCGAAAATGACATAATAACTATTGGAAGAGATCCCGTAGGCATAAAACCTTTATTTATAGGGAAAAACGATCAAATAATTGCCTTTGCATCTGAAAGAAAAGCGTTATGGAAGATTGGCTTGGAATATGTAAAACCCGTGTTGCCTGGCTTTTTTTATATTCTTTCAAGGTATGACTTTAAAAAATTAAAATTTTCAGTATTAAACTTCCAAGGTCCAACGATTAAAAAACCCATTAAAGATATCACTAATATCCTTTCTTCCAAACTCGTATCATCAATAAAAAAAACAACAAAAGATAGGAAAAAAGCAGCTCTTTGCTTTTCAGGAGGACTAGATAGCTCAATAATTGCAAAAACCCTCCAAATGGTTAATATCAATGTGGAACTTTTTTGCGTATCTGTAAAGAATCATCCCGACGAAAAAAACGCGAAAAATGCTGCAGAAAAACTAAATCTTCCATTAAACGTTTACAATTTAACCTTCGAAGAAGTAGAATCAAAAATTCCCGAAATAATCTGGTTAATAGAAGAAATAAATCCACTCAAAGTAAGCATTGCTATCCCCCTCTTTTTTTTAGCACGAGAAGCGAAAAAAGCAGGGTTTAATCACATGATTTTAGGACAAGGTGCTGATGAGCTTTTTGCAGGCTACAAAAAATACCAAAAAAACCTACAAAATAAAGGAATAACTGCTCTCAAAAAAGCTTTAGAAAAAGATACTAAAAATCTTTGGAATTCAAGCCTTCAAACAGTGGATATGGCAACCATGGCCCACACAATCTCTCCCAAATATCCCTTTCTAGAGCCCGAGTTAATATCCTACTCCATAAGTATTCCTCCTGAACTAAAAATAAAAAATAACGAACGAAAATACATATTAAGAGAAACAGCCCGCCTTCTAAATCTACCCCCAGAAATCATAAAAAGACCAAAAAAAGCCATCCAATATGGATCGGGAATAAATAAAATACTAAAAAAAATAGCCAAAAAAAATTGTAAAACAGACAAAATAACTCCCTTCCTAATAAGAATAGCCAATACATTAAATTTCCCCTCAAACTCCAAACTAGTTAACACGTAATTCCATTAAAGTTAAATCAACCAAGAACTTCACTTACTTAAACTTTAAAATTTCATAAATGAAATCCTTAGGAGGAAACATTATTGGAATTTTGCGAATGCGGTGCTTTAATGATGCCAAAAAAAGATGAAAACGGTAATATTCTCCTCATATGCGGAAAATGTGGAAAAACTATATCTAAAGATTCTTCGGGAGGATATACAATCTCAAGTAAAATTGAAAAATCTGAAACAATTATTGTACAGGATCCTTCCAAATCACCTTCACTCTCATCCACAAAAATAAAATGCCCTTCCTGCGACTCTATGGAAGCATACTATTGGATGGAACAAACAAGAAATATCGATGAACCTCCCACACGCTTTTACCGCTGTAAAAAATGCGGAAAAACTTGGCGAGAAACGTGGTAAATCTAACAAATTTGGTTCTTCTTCTTTTTCCTCAAATTCTTCCTCTTTTTCGGTTTCTTCTTCCTCCCATTCTTCTTTTAATGTTTCTTCTTCTATTTCTTCTATTTGTTCTTCTATTACTTCTTGTTTTTCATTTAAGTTAGAGATTTCAAAATATTGATCAAGAAATTCACTTATCAACTTGCATCCAACCTTCTTTTTATTGATCTATAAGGTTGTGCAAGAGAAGAGTTTAAAAGCCCCCCTATTCTCTTAAAAATCATTTCCTACCTTTGATAAAGTCAAGTTATAAGAAAAAATAAAAAACACCTGTAAAACGGATAAAATCCGTCAAAAAGAAGAGAAAATTTAGAAAACTTAAAATAAAGCTTTCTATAATGTTTAATGCCTCGAATAAATAAACCGCTTCCAGTTTTCTGGCTTAGGTATTGCTGCTGGTAGCTTTTTCCTTTGTCTAATCTCTTTTATGTATTCCTCTGCTAATGCGCTTGGTACTGGTTTAAAACTGTCAAACTCGTATCCAAGAACTCCTCTGCCTTCAGTAGCGTTCCTTAGCTCATCTGCAAGGTCCATTGTTTCTATTGTTGGTATTAGCCCTGTAACTATCGCTTCACCTTCTTTTTCAAGTTGTCTTACGTCTATTACTTGTCCTCTATGTCCTGAAATAAGCTTTGTAGCTTCTCCCATC
>JAEOSI010000226.1 GCA_016840425.1 Candidatus Wukongarchaeum yapensis | reverse complement strand
AGGATCTTGACAGGGGAACTTGAGCCAGAAAATGGAGAAAGTCCTGCAAAGGATTTGAAAATCAGTCATAAACCTCAATATATAACCCCTACTTTTGAAGGGAGTGTTTACTCTTATATCTCTATGGCTAGTAAAAACGTGTTAAGTCAATCATGGTTTAAATCAGACGTTATAAAACCCTTAAACATAGAACCGTTGTTGGAGATGGATGTGGAAGACTTATCAGGCGGAGAGTTACAAAAAGTAGAAGTAGCCGCCTGTTTAGCCAGGGAAGCAGATCTTTATATTTTTGATGAAAGTTCCGCTTATATCTCTAGCGAAGATCGTTTAACCGTGGCTCGTACCATTAAACGTTTAATCCAAAACAGGCAAGCTGCGGCTTTTTGTATTGAGCACGACATAGTAATGTGCGACTATTTGAGCGATAGGTTAATAGTTTTTGACGGAAAACCAGGCATAGAAGGTCAAACCCATTCCCCAACAGATTTAAGAACGGGCATGAATTCCTTCCTTAAAACGATGGATATAACGTTCAGAAGAGACCCAACTAATGGGAGGCCCCGTGTCAACAAGTCTGGCTCTAGGCTTGACAGGGAACAAAAAGATATTGGCGAATACTACTACATGCCAATAATAGAGGAAACATAAATAATAACGAGAGGGAAAAAAACAAAAATCTCCTTAAAAACTAAAGAGAACTGCGACTGTCTGATTCTTTAAAGGAGAGAAAAAAAAGGTTTTAGGGTTGTTTTTTTTTAAAACTTAAAGAAGCGTTTTTTGCATAAAAATATGCACAGATGCACCTCTTAAAAGTTAACCCTTTTCCTATTATTTGTTTTTAGTTGGGGATTTTTTAGTATCTGGAACGTGGTCTTCTTTTACCGTAAGATCCTCTGCCGCCGCCGTAGGAGGAACCGCCGTATCGGTCTCGGTCTCCACCATAGGAGCCATATCCCCCTCTTCTTGAGCGGCGTGGTTGTTCATGTTCTGGTGCTGAAATATCGTTTTCTGTGTCAACGTCTTCAAACTCTTTTTCTATTGATTCTAGTTTGCCATATCGTCCGACATTAAGCCTTAAATGGCCTTTGAACAAGTTAGTATAACCGTTTTCAAGGCGATATGTTTTCTCTGCTTCTACCTCGTCAATTGTCTGGTCCCAAAGGGTGAGTAGGACGTTTCCGGTTTCGTCTGCTATTTTTGCTTCGGTAACACTGTGGGATGAACTGTCGTATCTTGAAGTCACTTCTCGTTTTTCACCTATTTCTAAGACTTTAAAATCAACGCTTACGTTTCTCATTCCTGGTTTTAGGTCCCCAATTTTTGATTCAATACTTTCTTGTGTTTCATACATTGTTATGCACGGCTCGTTTTAAGCTGCTATTTATTAAAAAGAGATACAACAGATCTTGTATTGAAACCTCTCAAGTAAACGTTTTCATCGATCTCAAAAAGAAAGTTATTTCTCTTAAAATTTTACTTCATTTCTTCAGTATAAGAAACTTTCTAATTTAATTCTTTTCTCCAGTATAAGAAACTTTCTAATTTAATTCTTTTTAAAAATTTTTCTTAGAACTAAATTTTGTTTTTTTCGCAGGGTGTCTGTGAACACGCCCCCAACCCCCCCAAAAAAATTCACTGCTCCGAAAGGGGACTTATTAGCGTTTCAGAGAGCGAGGGAGGAAACCCCTTGCAAAAGCTTGGAGTAGTTCACCGTGAAAAGTTCCATTCTTTTGTTTTGTATCTTAAGCTTACTAGTTCTTTTGCTCTCCTTAATTCTTCTTTTGTCCAGGTTTTCATCTCATAATTCTTTCCTTTAGTGAAGGCTTTAATCAAAGCTTTGGTAACATCTTTTATGTTCACATTAACATGGTTTAGGAGGCGTGTTACTCGTTCCTCAACGCTTTTTATCATTTTATCCGATATCTTCTCATCTCCGACTCGTAAAACGGCAAACATTGTCTTTAAATCGAGATCATAAAGAATAGTGCCGTGTTGCAGCAAAACACCGCCTCGCCTTGTCTGAGCATTACCCGATATTTTTTTACCTTCAACAATTATGTCGTTTACGGGCTGAAAATAACCCTCAACTCCTAGAAGCTTTAAGCCTTCGATAACCCACCCGCAAATAACTTTGTATGACTCTGTGATGCCTTTGGGGAAAAAGCTCTCAGGAGCTATAACGCTATAAGTTATCTCGCCATTATAATCGTGATAAACTGCCCCGCCTCCAGTGCGTCTTCGAACGTAATCTATCCCAAGCTCTTTGCATTTTTTTACATCAACTTCATCCAATAAGCTTTGAAAACATCCTATAGAAACAGCGCTCGGCTTCCACCTATAAAACCTTATAGTTGGGGGAGAAACCCTTTTGCTCGCTCCCTCACTAACCGTCTCATCAATAGCCATGTTCATAAACCCGTCATGAACCTCTAATCCCACTACTCTCCACTTTGCAAACAAGAGGAAACTGCCTCCTTAAAAACCCTCACAAGGCCCTCTGCAGAAAAACCAACCAAAATCGCTTCTCTCTCCTTTATAACCCTCTTTAACCTTTCCAAAATCGTTTCCTCTTGCTCAAAAACCCCAACACCAACGAGGCTCTCCTCTATCTCTTCAAGAACCTCCTCAGGATGCAAGAAAAAATCGCCCGTAATCCTCACGTTCTTCACAACATCTTCATCAACTTCTACCCTCACCTGGACAAGTTTCCCACCCTTAACTTTCTCACTAGCAAAACCTCTCCTCACCAAAAAAACACCAACCAAAAACTTTCAAAAAAAAGACCGTAAATAATCTCTTCTTCTAAAAGAATAAAGAGTAGGTTTAAAAAACTCACGGAAACGAATTCCTCACTCCCCTAATAAAAAGAAAATCCGCCTATTAAATTAAAAAAATAAAAAGATTTTTTGAGATTTTCCCCGATTTAAAAATCAAATCACTTTAATGCATAAGCACAGAAAAGGTCCCTTAAAATCCAAAGAAATGGGAACTGATACAAGGATTCTCCATATCATTACTCACTTGAAGATAACTGTTTGCCGATAACCCCGCCTATAGCACCAAGGATCGCACAAGGGATTATTAAGATTATTACTAGGATAATCATAAAGATGTAAAGTATTGTAATAGCTATTGAGACCCCTAAAGCTTCGATCAAGCCTGTTGGTTCATAATCTTCTGTTAATTTGTCAAAACTTATCAATAATATGGCTAAAAGTGCTAAATCAACTAAAACTCCAGCCAAAGCTCCTTTTCCTGGACTTCCAGCAATTAT
>JAEOSI010000225.1 GCA_016840425.1 Candidatus Wukongarchaeum yapensis | reverse complement strand
TACTTTCTGGCACTATTATAAAAGGCATACCGAAACCGTGGGAAGAAGCGGTTTACGAACTTATGAAACAATATCCAAAACGCTGCATTGACACACTACTAGGAATGAAGATTTTAGATGAAACAGGGAAAGGATGGATTCGTATAAAGCCAGCTCTAGAAGAAAAAGCATACATTTTAACAGCAGAATCAAAAGAAAAAGAGATCGCACAAAAAATACTTGATTCAATGACGGAAAAAATAAAATTTTCACTTTGTGTATTTTAAAAAGATCATCAATAGATTATAAAAAAGTTTATTCTTTGAAAATAGAAATATTTTCTATTTTCAGTTTCTATACTTTATAAGATTATTTTTTGATTAATCTCGCAATTTCTTGAGTGGCGCGCCTCAATAAATGTTGATATAATCCGCGGTATCCAGCGGCATAGAATCCTCGAGCCATGACTATGAAGTTAGTGTCTTCTATGCGCTGGATGGCCCATCCTTCTATTTCTAGTCCTAAAAAAGCTCCGGGGGAAGGTTGTTTTTCAGGGTTTAGAAATGCTTCAAGCCATATACTTCGCTCATAGGGGATTGTGGCAAGAAGACTCATAAAGGCTTTTAAAACTAGGGGGTTTTTAGAGGCCGAGTACTCTGCGATAAGACCGCCATCTAAGTCTGCTATAAATATATCGCTTAAGAATATGTTACCGCTTTCTTGTCCCATCAACACGCTGATTCTTCGCCCGATTTCAGCAAGTTTTTCTCTTGGAAATTCTTGGGATTTAATGATGTTAAATAGGTGGATTACTTGGTCATCTTTCAGATCGAACTCTTCTTGGAATTCTTCTTCTGATAGGGGGTCTATTTTATCAGCTAGGAGTGAGGTTATTTGAGCAAGTCTCTTTTCAGCTAATGAGATGTTGTCATAGACATCTTGTACAAGAACCCAAAGGTAATCTTCTCTTTGGTGTATTAGGATTTTGTATCGACCAAATTCTGCCTCCCGGAAAAAACTTTGCTGGTCTCCAAGTTGGGTGACAAACATTGAAAGGGCGGAGATTAAGGCAGAAAGAATGTCTTTATCTGCAGGAATCACTCCATCATTAAATAATACGCGTCCGATTCCGTGTTTATGTATGATCATTGCTACGTGGATTACCACGATTTCGAACCTCCTCTTTAACATCTAGAAGATCCTAATCCATAATTTACTTGATTAATAAAACGCGTTATAGCCTTTTAAGGATTTATGTTAGTTAATAAGAAACTTTTTATTTTTGCTATTTTTTAAAGGTTATTTTTTAGATTTCTACTTCGTTTAGGATTTCTCCTAGAGTTAGGGCTAGTCTTTTAAAGTGTTGTAAACGGTGATCATTAGGATTATTGTTGATTGTGTCCTCTGAGATTAAGGCTAGTACGTGGTCTTTTGGAAGCTGGTAAAGATACGTATGAAATTTATCGAAATAGGTATCCAAGGCTTTTTTAGGAGGGAGTTCTATTTTATGTTGTCTTATTAAAGATGGTATGTTTTTAATCATCTCTTTTATCTCATCTTTTTTTTCTTGGTTGTGGTTCAAAGAGGTCCAGATGTAGTCTACTTCGCTGCTTAAACTTAGAAGGGCGACGGTTTCTACTTTCAAGATTTGGGCGAAATTATTCATTATTTCAATTAAGCCTCCCCATCTAAAAAAGATTAAACGATCAAAATTTGAAAAGATGGAAACGTTTCCTTTCCACCCTTTCTCAAATATTTGTCCAAAATTTAACGTGAATAAAGAAGCTATATCTTTTAAGAAAATCTCAGCTTTTTCTGGTGGAAGTTTGGGGTCAGTTAGAGTAGCGAAAAGTAGGGTCAATGTTTTAAATCTCTGCTTCAAACAATAAAAGGTTGCTCCTTCTAGTTTTAAATTGTTTACTTCTCCACCGCCAACTTCTCTAGCAAAAAGATTTATAGCAGAAAGAAGGCTACCTAACATCTCCAACTTTTGTCCATCTGTACGCAGCTTTTTCGGCTGTGGCGCATAGTTAAATAGACAAATCCCGCTGTCAGTAAGAATGAAAACCGCCTGTACTTTATCAAATATTTCTTTCCTTTTTTGTACGGTAGGTATTTCAGACATTAATAGTCCACCTTAGCTTTGTCTCAAAAAAGATTTTAAGAAAGAGATCAATAACATAGGAGCACTAGCTAATAATGTTTAGTTATGGAGGGATAAATAGTTTATCGAATGTTCTGACGGCTAGAACCTTTTGATTCTCCATTCTTATAAGTCTAAGTTTAAATTAAGATGTGGAGGTTTCTTCGGTAATCCATTTGAGGTACTCTTCATTGCCCCCTTTTATTTGGAAAACTAAGATAGCTGGTATTTCATAAGAGTGAAGATCTTTTATCCTTTTGATAACCTTTTCTGCTAAGCTTTCTAAGGTTTTTACGATCAGGATCGCTTCAGAATCTTCTTCAACTTTTCCTTTCCAAAGAAAACAACTTTTTATTTTAGGTAATAAATTAGCGCAGGCTACGAGCTTTTCTTCTACGAGCTGTTTCCCGATTTTGTAAGCTTCTTCTTCATCTGAAGCTGTTGAGTAGATGATAACATGCATTAAGAATCTCACCCACCTTCCATTCTACCCCTAAAAATTTTTGGACAGTTTTTAAGATTTTGCAATGATTTCAACCAATATTTTAATAAAATTAGCGTTGTTTATTTTAAATAACATTTTTCAATTCTGAAATGTTTCAGGGTAGGGCTTTGTATGCCTCGTTCTAAACAAGTAGATAAGTGCTTATTTTTGCTTTTGCTTCTTTCAATAATTTCGCTGGTAAACGTTTTAATTCTGGATAGCTTTTTGGACGTAAATTTAAGAGCGATTTCTTTGGGACTTTTATTCTTGTCAATTGTTTTTGGTGTGAGCATAATTACTTCTATAGTCTTTGGTTTTCCAGCACCAGCTAAATTAATGTTTAAATGTTTGTCGTGTAAGAAAAAATATCCCTATCAAAAAACGAGATGTCCTTATTGTGGGAAAAGTAGGGCTTGTAGTCTTTGTAACAATTTATTTACTTCTGACAAAGAGGTTTGGAACTGTCCTTTTTGTGGAGAACCTTATCATAAAGAAGAGGTTATGAAATTAGTAGAAGCGGGTACTTTTACTTGTTTGGAGTGCAAAAGCATTATAGGAAAGGAAGATTTCTTAACTAAGATCAAGGTAAAAACGCCGAAAAGAGAGAAAAAGGAAAGAAAAAAGTTAAAGAAAAGAAAAACGAGAAGACGGAAAATTGATAAAAAAGAAAAGGAATATGAAGAGGAG
>JAEOSI010000045.1 GCA_016840425.1 Candidatus Wukongarchaeum yapensis | reverse complement strand
TGAACGATCCCCGTAGAGTGGCACCAGAAAAAATGAAAACTGTTATAAGACAACCGGTAAAATCTGAGTAAAATCCATCACAATAACAACATGTTTACCATTTGTTTAGGTAACCCAAATGTCTTAACCAACTTCTTTTATCTGTAAAACATCGCTGAAAATCGCGCTAAAAGAAGGTAAATTCAGATGAAAATAGTTCAATACAAACCAATAGGGATCATAAATTCACCGTTTAAAGAGCCCAAAGGGATGCCCATACAACCGGTTAGGGCAAAGGGCGTGTCGGGAACAGTTGAGTTGCAACCAGAATATAAAGAAGGACTTAAAGACCTTGAGGGCTTCTCCCACATCATGCTCATTTATCACTTTCATTTATCAGAAGGCTATTCATTGAAAGTAAAACCGTTTCTTGATGATACCCTTCGCGGTCTTTTTGCGACAAGGGCACCGAAACGCCCGAATCCCATAGGTGTTTCAGTTGTTCGTCTCGAGAAAATTGAAGGAACAACCCTCTATATATCAAATGTCGATATCGTAGACGGCACCCCCCTATTGGATATTAAACCATATGTTCCAGAATTCGATAAAAGTGAAGAAAAGGTACGGATTGGATGGCTTTCTAAAAAGATTAAAAAATCTACCAATAAAAGGTCAGATGAAAGCTTCAGAAGCTGATATGGAATATGCAACTTCCGATAAAAGTATTTTAAAGTCCCCTTATAAAAGAGTTTTAACACGCTAGTTAAAACCAAATGAGTGCTGATTTTAGTTTGTTAGAAGTGTCCGAGTATACTGGGGTGATATCAGAATATTTAACAGGCAATTTAGCCATTTTTAATATTAATGTTTATTAATGTTTATAACATTTAGATATGAATAGCTGGCGGTTGGTAAGCCTTTGGTGTTCGTTGAGAAACTTGTGTTGAGGAATTTTAAGAGCTTTGGTCCACGTAAGGTTACCATCAATTTCACTAAGGGTTTTAACGCTATTGTGGGACCGAATGGCTCTGGGAAAAGCAATGTAGCTGATGCTCTCCTTTTCGTTTTGGGTAATTTGAGTTCTAAGACCTTGCGGGCCGAGACATTTTCTGGTCTGATTTATGACGGGCCACATGGTAAACCTACTTCTGCATCTGTTTCATTGGTTTTTGATAATAGCAACAGGGAAATGTTGATTGATGCTGATGAGGTTGTTATTGGGCGTGATGTCTTGTCTAACGGCCGGGGGAGGTATAAGCTTCAGGGACGCACTGTGACGCGATGGCAGATCATCGATTTCTTGGACACCGCTAACATTCACCTAGATGGATTTAATATTGTTCAGCAAGGGTTGATCGCGCAGTTAGCTCAGATGGATCCTTTGGAGAGACGTAAGATCATTGAACGCATGGCGGGTATTGAAGCTTATGACTTGAAGAAAGAAGAAGCTCTTAAGGAGCTAGAGCAAGCTGATTTCAATTTGAAACAGGTAGAAACAAGGATTGGCGATGTTTTAGAGATAATGGAGCGATTAAAGGAGGAAAAAGAAGCTGCGCTCCGTTACGAAGAAATCGGGATAAGGATCAACGAAATCGAGGACCTTTTACTATTAGGCAAATTAATGCTTTTAGAGGATTCTTTGGCCGATATTGATGGAGAAATTGATAGGTGTGAGGAAGAATGCTCCGATATTTCTGCCCATATTGATAGTGATCAAGAGTTTTTGGAAGAATTGGATTCCAAGATCATTGAGATGGAGGTAAGATTATCTGATAAGACTGAGGAGCTGAACGGTCTTAGGGATAGGGGAGCCAATGTGCGTGAAGTCCTCAGCGCAGAGGAGGTGCGCTTAGATCATTTGAACAAATCAATTAAAGAGTCAGATCAGAGAATTAAGGAAATACGTGAAGGGATTAAGACTGTTAAGATGGATTTGATAAAAGGAGAGGCTGATTTAACCTTTTTGAAGGAGAGTTATCAAAGCAAAACTTCGGAAATAGAATCAAAGGAGAAGGAGATTGCTGATTCTTCCTCCAGTTTGGAGGGACTCTACAAGGAAATATCTTCAAAACAAAAGAGTTTAACTGATCTGGCAAATAAAAGGCGAGAGATGGAGAGCGATTTGGTTTCACTTAAATCACAAGTTCAAGCTAAACGCAAAGAGCTTCAACTCCTTGAAGAATCATTGAGAACCACAACGGAAGAATTTGGTAAAAAGAAGGAAACAGTTGACGAGATCAAGTTGTTGGTTCATGAGACCTTGAAAAGCTTGGAGGAAAAAGCCCAAGAGTTGAGCCTCCTTGAGGAAAGATTAAAAACTAGTGAAAGAGGCACGGTTGAAGCTCTCACCCAAGATATCAAGGTTTTGGAAAGTGAAATACAGGACCAAAGAGCGGAATTAATTAGAGCAAAGACGAGATTGGAAGCTGTTAAGAACCTTCGCAGCATTTTTAGGAGAAAAAAGGCCGCCATAAACGCGGTACTCATGCTTGGAGACCAGCAGAAAATCAAAGGAATCTACGGCACTGTTGCTGAGTTATGCACAACAGACCCCCAATTCACGGTAGCACTCCAAGTTGCAGGGGGAGCAAGACTTGAGTACGTTGTCGTTGAAGATGATTATACCGCCACAGAATGCATTAAATACCTCAAAGAAAGAAGAATAGGAAGGGTTTCATTCCTACCTTTGAACAGGGTTCAACCGAAGAAGGTTATCACTGCGAGTGAAGTTGAGGGTTATGACGAGATGGAGGGCGTGATTGCCCCAGCAATCAGTTTAGTTAAGTTTGATGAAAAGTTTCGAAAAGTCATAGAGTTCGTTTTCGGCGGCGCGTTAATCGTTGAAAGCTTAGAAGCTGGTAAGAAAGCAAGCAAATATTGCGATCGAGCCGTAACTTTAGAGGGAGACGTTTTCTACCACTCTGGCTTGATTACAGGGGGTCACTACCAGAAAAAGTCTGCAACTATGCCTTTTTCAATAGACCCAGAGGAGATTAAAGAGCTTCAAGAGAAGTTACAATCTCTTGAGGAATCTAAAAATAAAAAGGAAGATAAACTTGAACTACTTTTGGGAACAGAAAAAGAACAGGAAGCTGCTGCTGAAAAACTGAAGCGTGATTGTGAAAGGTTAAGGCAGTCTAAAACGTTTGAAGAGGAAAAACTTGAGAAGGAAAAACAAGAGTTTGAAAAATTTCTTTTAAGGATCAAAGAGTTGGAAAAACGCGTCTTAGAAGAGGAAATCTTGTTAAAGCAATTGACAAGCGAAGAAGAAGAAAAAGAGAAGCTTGTTCAAGAAATAAGCGAAGAGGAAAAAGTTCGCTTAGAAGAGCTTGAAAACTCTAAAGCTCTAGAACAGTATCAAAAACTTGAAAACTTGAAAACTGAAGCAGCAACACTTAGATCCCAACTGAGCGAGATTGAAATAAAGATCACTGAACGTCAACTCCTCGTAAAGCAAGCAAACAAGCAAAACGAGGATTTACAAAAAACTTTATCATCATTAGAAAATGAAAAAACCCAATTATTAGCAGATAAAGAAGAAAAGGATAAAGTCGTAGAAAAAGAGAGGGAAAGGCTTCAAAAAATATCAGAAGAACAAGAAGCAACAAAGACCGTTATTTCAGAAATGAAAGAAGAAGAGAAGAACCTAAAGAAAGAGATAAAGAAAACAGAAAGAAAATTGAAACACCTTGAAAAAACTCTTTCAGAGAAACAATCAGAGATCAGGGAGCATAACGTCAGAAAAGAACACATAGAACAAAAAGTGGAAAAATTAAGGAAAAAAGTGGAAAAAAAGGACAACTTGATGAAAATAAAAGACAGTGAAACAATAGATACGGAAAAACTCGAAAATGAAATAAGCATGCTCATACAAGAAAAAATCGACCTAGAACCCATTAACCAGTTAGCTGTGTCACAGTATGAGCAGTTTGAGAAAAGGTACAAAGAATTAGGTGAAAAGAGAAAGAAGGTTCTTGAAGAAAAGGGAAGCATTCTAGAATTCATGAGACAATTAGAAGAGGAAAAGAGACAAGCATTCTTAAAGGTTTTTAATGAAGTGAACACCCACATGCGTAAGATATTTGCTCTATTATCACCTGGCGGAGAAGCTTACCTAGTACTGCAGAACCCAGATGATCCCTTCGCTGGTGGGGTAGACATCAACGCCAGTCCAGAAGGGAAGAAGGTTAAAAGCCCTAGGGCTATGAGTGGGGGAGAGAAATCCCTGACGACCCTTTCCTTCATGTTCGCCATCCAACAAGTATCCCCTGCGCCCTTTTATTTACTTGATGAGATAGATGCTTTCCTTGATCCTGCCAACGTTCAAAGAGTAGCAGAATTGATATCCGATCTATCTGAAAAATGGCAATTCATAGTAGTGAGCCTCCGAGATGTCATGATTGCTAGAGCAAAGACTTTGATCGGTGTTTATAGCAGAGAAGGCATTTCCAACACGATACGCCTTAATTTGGAGGACCTCGTGAAAGTGTTGACCTCAGAAGGTGTTGAACTGGAAGAGTTAACGGATGAACAGGTAGCTATTGCTAAAAGGTGAAAAAATTGGATGAAGACTCGAATTTAAAGCCCTTAGATGGAAACAGTGAAAAAAAGAAACCTTTCTGGCTAGAACCGCCTTACGTATACTTATTAAATGTTATAAAATCGCATAAACTTGATCCATGGAAAATCGACCTTGCAGGCCTCATACTCTCCTTTCTAGAACTTTTAGCCGAGGAAGAAGAAGTAGATTTTACGGTTTCAGGGCAGATTCTTCATTCTGCCTCAGTAATACACAGGAAAAAAACGGATAGTTTGTTGAAAGAAACCCTCATTCAAACAGAAGAAAAGGTTAAGAGCGAAGAAGATTTGAGCAAGGAATTAAAGGCTAATATCGATTTATTGACATCTTTGAGAAGAAGCAAAAGGGAAGCGAGTTTATCCGAACTAGCTTATGCACTTAAGAAAATTATTATGCAGAAACAGAGAGCAAAAAGGAAGGATAAAAAGAGTTTTAAAGAGGCAAGCCGCGAAGAATTCAAAAAAATAGCAATTGATGAATATAAAACAGACTTCGAGAAGATCATCTTTGACACCTATGAATACGTTAAAAGATATCTAGCTAATGGTTTAAGCATTGAATTAAGCTGGCTAATAAGGAAAATTTTAGATGAAAATTTTTCACAAGATCTTGGCCATGATCGTAAGGTGATTATGCTGGTTAACATAGTACTTTCATTACTATTTTTAGCTAGTGATCAAAAGATAACCATAGAACATGACGAAGACAATGGACAGATTGTTATAACTTCTGCGTCTTTTTAGCCCTCGAACAGGTTTAACTCTTTCATTTGAAAAACTTCTTTTATTTTAAGAACCTTTAAAGCAAAATCGCCTATCAATCTAAAAGCAGCCAATATCCTCTTAAATAGTTTACATTTGGATTAGTAGGTGAAAATTATGGTGGATTATCCTGTTCATTCCCATGATTTGGTTATTATTGGTGGAGGTCTTACAGGTCTTCGGGCTGCGATCGAATCGTCAAAGGCTGATTTTGATGTAGCTGTTGTTTCTAAGGTTCACCCTCTTCGCTCTCACTCAGTTGCTGCCCAAGGCGGTATTAATGCAGCTTTAGCGAACGCAGTTGGGGGCGAGGATGACAGCTGGGAGAGACATGCTTTTGATACTGTAAAAGGTTCTGACTACTTAGCAGATCAAGACGCTGTAGAGATCATGTGTAAGGAAGCTCCTAGGGCTGTTATTGAGCTCGAGCATATGGGCACTGTTTTTTCAAGAATGAAGGATGGTAGAATCGCCCAACGTCCCTTTGGTGGTGCAGGTTTTCCAAGAACTTGCTATGCTGCGGACCGCACAGGTCACAACCTTCTACATACCCTTTTTGAACAGGCCAACAGCAGGGATATCACGATCTATCCTGAATATTATGTAACTAGTTTGGTAAAAGATGGGGGTAGATGCGTTGGGTGTACAGCTTTAAACATTGCTGACGGGACACTACACGGTTTTGCTGCAAAAGCTGTCCTACAGGCGACTGGTGGTTATGGTCACCTGTTCGCACGTTCAACTAACGCTCTCATTAATACTGGCGATGGCGCTGCCCTAGCATATCGTGCAGGCGTACTATTAGAGGATATGGAATTCGTCCAGTTTCACCCAACAACACTATATGGCACAAACATCCTTATCACAGAAGGTGCAAGAGGCGAAGGAGGATATCTTTACAATAATAAGCATGAACGTTTCATGAAAAATTATGCACCAAAAGCAATGGAACTAGCCCCAAGAGACATAGTCGCAAGAGCAATCCAAACTGAGATAGATGAAAGAAGAGGATTCGAAGGTGAATATGTCCATCTTGACCTGACACATTTAGGTGCTGATAAAATAAATCAACGCTTACCAGGTATTAGGCTTATCTCTATGGATTTTGCAGGCATAGACCCTATAGCAGAACCGATATCGGTTCAACCAGGTCAACACTATTCAATGGGCGGTATAGCGGTAAACACAAAAGGAGAAACAGAACTAACTGGCTTATACGCTGCTGGCGAATGTTCTTGCGTTAGTGTACATGGAGCAAACAGGCTGGGCGGAAACTCTCTTCTAGAAACGGTAGTTTTCGGAAAGCTAGTAGGTGGAGAAATTGCTCAAAAGCTTCCAAGTATCAGTAAACCTTCCACGGAACCACTCAAAGAGGCGTGTAGAAAAGAAAGCGAAAGAATAGACAAACTTCTCTTGCGGGAAGAAGGAGAACGGGTTTCCAATATAAGAGAAGAACTGAGAAAGATGATGTTTGACCATTTTGGCGTTTTCCGAGACGAAAAAACCATGAAGGAAGGCTTAGAAAAACTTCATATGCTGCAGAAGCGGTTTTCTAATGCTTACATCGATAACAAAGATCTTGTTTTCAATTATACCCTTATCTACACCCTTGAACTTGAGGGAATGCTATTGATAGCAGAAGCATTAGCTTTGGGAGCCATAGAAAGACGAGAAAGCCGTGGTTCTCATTTCCGTACCGATTACCCGAAACGCGATGACGAGAAATTCCTAGTTCACACAATGGCTTACTATCGTGATGGGAAAACAGAGCTTGAATATGCGCCTGTGACCCTTGGAATATTCCCAGTTAAGGAGCGCGTATATTGATGAAAATGAAAGTATTTCGTTACGATAAAGAAACTCAAAAACCCCGATATGATGTTTTTGAAATTGAACCCACCCCAGGAATGACAGTTTTGGGTGCTTTGTTCTATATCAGGAATAATCTTGACGACACTCTCTCATTCCGTTACTCATGCCGGGGCGCTGTCTGCGGTATTTGCGCTGTACAGATTAACAATGTGCCTAGATTAGCTTGTAGAACCCAAATAAATTCCCTCCTTGAAGGAACCGCAGAAATCAATTTGAGAAATTATCCAGTAGAAGTTAAGGAAAAGTGGGATCCTAGAGAAGAAGTGCTCGTAGAACCACTTCCTTACTTCCCGATTATAAAGGACTTGATCGTGGATAAAACAAGATTTTTTGAATTTTACAATGCTACTAAACCAGTATTCAAGCCAGCTGATGAACCGCCAAAGAGAGAAAGACTTATGGACCCAGAAACTGTGAAAGAGCTTGAAAACTATACGAATTGCATTCTGTGTGCTGCTTGTGTTAGCTCTTGTCCCGTCAACTTAAAGAACCCTGAATACATCGGACCCGCAGCCCTAGCGAAATTATACAGATTCCACATAGATCCAAGAGAGCCTCGTGATGATTCAAGAGTTTTGCTTATGAATAACAAGACTGGTTGGTGGGGATGTGAATTCCACGGAAATTGCAGGCGAGTATGTCCGAAAGGAGTGCCCCCCATCATCGCAATAGGAAAAGCACGCAGCAGAATCGATAAGATCGGGAAAGTGCCCCCCGAATTTTCCAAAAAATAAGAATTTTAGACTTGAGGAAGTGATTAAAATTACAAGAATAGAAAAAGATTCTCTTGGAGAGAAGGAACTTCCTGATGAAGTCTACTACGGCATCCAAACCGCCCGTGCGATAGAAAACTTTCCAGTCAGCGCTATCATGGAAAGACCGGAATTCATCTATTCATACGTATTCCTCAAGAAGGCAGCTGCCCTCGCAAACATGGAATTAAGAGTACTGGATAAAGAAAAAGGCAAAGCCATCGTAAAAGCCGCTGACGAAGCCCTTACCGGCAAATTCGACGACCAGTTCAAAGTAGACGTATACCAAGCTGGTGCAGGAACATCTTTCAACATGAACGTCAATGAAATATTAGCAAACAGGGCTTTGGAGATCCTCGGTAGACCCAAAGGCGATTACGATTTCCTAAGCCCAAATGATCACGTAAACATGGCCCAATCCACAAACGACACCTTCCCAACAGCTTCCCACATCGCTGTTATTATCGCAGCCGACAAACTCCTGCAAGTTCTAGAAGATCTTGCAAAAGCTTTCAAAGAGAAAAGCGACGAGTTCAAAGCCGTTCCAAAATCAGGAAGAACCCATCTTATGGATGCAACCCCACTTACCCTTGGCTACGAGTTCTTGGCCTATGGAGTAGCCATCGAAAGAGCTGCGGAACGAATCAAGCAACGCCGAGACGACCTCCTAGAATTACCCATAGGAGGCACAGCAGTAGGCACAGGCGCAAACGCCCATCCGAAATACAGGGAAACAGCCATAGCAGAACTCTCTGAACTTTGCTCTTTACCTTTCACCCATGCAAAAGACAGCTTTGAAGCCCTCCAAAGCCGTTCACAACTTGGAGCCTTCTCAAGCTCTTTAAAAGAACTCGCCTTAGAACTTATCAGAATCGCCAACGATCTCCGTCTCCTAGGATCAGGTCCCACAACAGGTTTAGCCGAGATCGAACTTCCAGCCATACAACCTGGCTCATCCATCATGCCAGGAAAAGTCAACCCAGTTATGGCAGAATGTTTGAACATGGTAGCATTCCAAGTAGTTGGAAATGACGCTACCGTATCCCTCGCGGTACAAGCAGGACAAATGGATCTAAACGTTATGACCCCTGTAATGACCTACAACATACTTCAATCCATAGCTATACTAACAAACTATCTTCCAGTTTTCCGTAAACGATGCGTTGAAGGAATAAAGGCTAACGAGGAACGTTGCAGATCCTACCTAGACCTAAATCCCTCCCTAGCGACGCTATTAAGCTCAAAAATAGGATATCTAAAAGCCGCTGAAATTGCAAAAGAATCATGGAAAAAGAAAATACCAGTCGCAGAGCTAGCGATAGCTAAAGGTATCATCACCCAAGAAGAAGCAAACAAACTGTTCGATCCAAAAAACACTACCCGTAGCAAATACCATGAGTTCTGAAGGGTATTACTGTCGAAAAGCTCTGAAAACTCTAAAAATAATATTTACTGATTACTTTCTTTTAGCTCCCAAATACCTTTCTTTGCGTCCTGGACCTCTTGCTGTCTCCCATGGCCAATCCTCTTTATAGTAAATGGTTATTTTTGGCGGATCTGCTAGCCCTTCAGATAAAATAATACTCAGGTCTTTATTTGAATTTAATATATCTGATTTCAAGCTATCAATTTGCTCGGAACTTGGCATTGTTAAAACACAAATATCAACAGCAAGTCTTGGTTTCTGATTTTCGGAGTATTCGCTAGAAATATGAAAGTGTTGGCAAAACTCTTTGCTTATATTCCTCATGATTGTAGCGTGTATTTGTTGAGGGTAGATATAAGCACTAAAAACAGCAATTGATCCGTCACTTCTACCGTAAACATAAACAATTGGCAGAGAATACTTGAGAGTTATTTCTGGATTATTAATTAATTTAATCAATTCTTCTTTCGGGTTATAAAAAACTCCGCCTTCATCATGCAAATTATACCTAACAAGAGGTAATCTTCTCTTATATAATGGGGTCAAAATAAGTTCTTTTATTCCTGTTTCCGATTCCTCTGCTTCAATATAAACATGTGTAGGGTCATAATAGAACAACATAGGGGGATGGTCTTTGCCGAAAATTTGTCTACACAAATCTGGATTTTTATCAAGGTAGCGTCTTAAGTTGAACAAATCCGGTGCTTCGATGCCGACTTGAATACCTGTATCTGCAGACCCATATACGGAAAAGAGCGTTCCTCCTGTTTTCTTTTTGACATACTCTCTATATGCTTCAGGAAAACCGTCTCCCCCAGAAACAAATATTGTTTCTAAATTTCCCCATGAATCAAAATTTAGCCCGTCAAGAATATCTAATACTTTTTTTATTGTTGGGGGATAACTCATTATTAGTGCTTTTTTGAATCCGCCTGTAGTAGTTTTTATTGAATATTTTTTGTAAAAGTCTACAATAGTTTGAGCAATCTCAGGGGGGTTTAAACCAATATTTATAGTCGCTGTTTTTCTTCTTGCAGCATTTCCTACCTGAATTCCTGTAACCCAGCTACTCAAAGCAAAACCATTGATTGCAAACGCTTCGTTTTCGCCTATTTCATAAAAAATAGATAGTAAGACAGGAATCTGGCGTTCTTCTCTAAGCACTTCTTTTAAATCCCTCAACCAGTATGTATGTTTCCCTGAATAACCCGAACTAGTTTCAATCATTTTTGCAGGACTCATGTCACCATCTAAACAAAGACTTGCAGGGTTTTCTTCATTAGGACGGATGTAACTTGCTTTATCAGAAATTGGCGTCTCTTTTATAGACTTCACAGTTTCAATATCACTTACAGAAAAATCCTTTTCTCTCAAGAAGTTTTGATAAGCTGGAACTCTTTTGGCTGTATCTTTAAAAACGTAGAGTGCTCTCTTTTCTCCCCTTTTAACCAGAAAATCGACCATACCTAAACTAAGTATTTTTTTAGCATTCTTTTCACTGCGCATTATATTTTTTCTTAAAGAATAAAAAAGCCCCATCGGCGTGATTTTAAGGATTGATTTTAATAAGAAATTCGGAATAATACTAATATTCATAGCTGTCCCCTCTGTAAATTTTTCCTTTTCCTTCCTTTGTTCAATTAGCCTGAATCCTATTAAAAAGCATATTCAATTCAACTTCTTATAATCCATTAAAAGTTCTTTTTTTTAAGAAAATCAACTTTTAAATTTATTAAATTACCTTTAAAAAATAATTTCTTTTAATCATATATTTATCATATATCAACTTTTTGAGCTCGCTAAGATTTAAAAAGAAAGGCTTATAATTTGCAAAATCATTTCCCCCCAAAATCTATTCATATTAGGGGAGATAATATCATACAAATGATGGATCTACAAAAAGCAAAAAAACAAATGGATATGTTGACTAAAGTTGCTGTGCTTCTTTGGCTTATTGGTTTCTTATTGGTTCTTGGGGCAATTTTCCGCGAATTCTTTGGCGATAAGAGTGACGACCCAGACGATGTAGCTTCAAGGGTGTTGCTAACGATGAAACTTGGCGGTATAGGATTCACATTAGCCGCTATATTTCTAACATTACTCGTGATAATTAAAGCCTTAACAATGATGCCATAAAGCCTTGGTCAAATGATGGATGAAAAGAAGAAATAAGGAGACAGGGAGGAATAGCAAATGCAAATGATGGACCCTGAAAAAGTAAAGAAACAACTCCACATGATGATGCTGCTTGCAGTAATCTTCTGGATTATAAGACTTCTGATGGTTTCCATAGCATACTACCGACAATTCCTTGGTAAATTTACCGACATTGATGATTCTGTAACCTCAAAAGAGTTGATAACCCTAGAACTAGGAGCCATAGGTTTCATATTAGCAGGCGTATTCTGGACCCTATTCATAATATGCAAACTATTAACCATGATGCTAGGCAGAATGAGTCAAGTTTTAGCAAAGGGCAAGCAATAAAAAAATAACTTTTTCCTTTTTTCCTTCTTTTTTTATTTAACCATCCAATTCCAAACTTATCCGTAACTTCGTGCTTTAACTCTCATTTCATTCGGGGGAATATAGCTCAGTGTATAAAACTTCGGGAAGGGGGGCAAAAGAAAGCTGCAAACTAGCCCTAGAGATAAAATGTTTAAAGAAGACTAAGAAAAAGGTTGGGAGTGGGATGTCTCTTTGAAAGTTACAATGGTAATTCCGAGTTACTGGGCGAGGGAAAGTAAGGTTGGTTGGAAAGAAGGGGACGCTATCTATGACCATCCCACTCCTTTAAACAGCGAAGGCACATTACTTAGGGTTATAAACAGTATAAAAGTATTGAACGATAAAGATTTTCAACTGGTAATAATTGTTGCCCCCACTTCAGAAGATATTGAAACCCAAGTTGAAAAAAAGGTTGCCAATATCATAAAATT
Organism: Candidatus Wukongarchaeum yapensis; assembly: GCA_016840425.1. Taxonomy (GTDB): domain Archaea; phylum Asgardarchaeota; class Wukongarchaeia; order Wukongarchaeales; family Wukongarchaeaceae; genus Wukongarchaeum; species Wukongarchaeum yapensis. The sequence continues at coordinate 5 of JAEOSI010000045.1, read as the reverse complement.
AGCCT
>JAEOSI010000224.1 GCA_016840425.1 Candidatus Wukongarchaeum yapensis | reverse complement strand
TCTCGATTATTTTATAACATTAAAGGGGTTAATAAAATTGATTTTTATATTGACCCTAATTCATGTTTAATTAGGTGTTTTATGTAGTTCATAGCGTTGTATAAGATTATATCTTTTCTATTTATTTTTCCTTGCATTTGTGAATATATGTGTTGTTTTAGGAAAGATTGAGCCTTTTTGATTTCACCATCCGCGCAGAAAGAGTAGGCAAAATTAATAAGTGTTCTGTTTCCTTCGATCTTTAGCCAGTTTTCAAAATCATAAACGTATTCCTTTTCAACTATGTTTTCTTCAAAAGACTCCTCAAAAGCAGTTATTTCCTCAATATAATTTCCTAAAATTTCTTGTTGTTTTAAAAGTGTTTTTGCAACTTTTCCATACCCGTTTTTTTCAAGAAGCTCAACGATCTCCATCAATAAAAAGTTGAAAAGCTCTTGCTTTTCCTTAACATTACCTTCCTCACCATTCATTGTCTCCTTTAAAAGTAAATTATAAGCACGTCTAGGATTTTCTAAAGCCAAATCGTAAATATTCATCATCAAAAATCGCTTTAAACCCTTATTATTTACTATTATATTACCATTATCTCCCTTCTTGATTTTACTATCTTCTGATAACATATCAATAGGGCAAGCAACCATTTAATATTTGCCTCCTTCTTCCTTCTTGGTTTTAATTTTTTGATGAGAGGTGGGGAATAATCGTCGGGGAAATCTACTCTCATTCTCATCTTATACTTGCATATTTAAATAGGCAAAACTTTCGTAATTTTTTTAGTTTTTAAGGCTTTTATTTCCCCTTTCTTCCCCGTTTTCCCGTTTTTTTTAACTTTAAAAAGTATTTAATTAAAAAAATCATCTTTTCTTATATTCATAGCTTGTATCTTAAATTTTATTTTTTTAATAAAACAAATGTTAACTTTATCGATCAAATGTAATTAACGCCCTCTCAAAAATTTTGAGAAACAAAAATGCGGCAACATCTCCCAAAATTTTCAAAGACCTGCGACCGCGTTCCCCTCTGCACATATTATCCTTTTTCCCTAACCTTGATTCTTATATACCAGGACATGGTAATCCAGGACCCATCTAATCCCCACCTTTTCCTATTTGGTTTCGGGCTTTCATATAACAGGAATATCGATGTTTAACGGCTTATTTACTCTTTTAGCGCTTTATAAGTCTTTTCTTTTGAATTAAAAGCCTATTTATTATTATAATGCATTTTTAACATTAAATAAGTCCATTTTTTTAACTTTATTATTTTTAGTAAAAAAACAGAAATTTTAAAAGTAGAAATACTTTATTACATTAATCATCGTATTAGTTAATATGGAAGCCCTCATTCAAGAAGCTGAGGAAAAGTTTCAACAGAAGATTAGCTTGTTTCCAAAGTTTTTAGCAGATCATGAGGATGCAGAAGTAAGAGCTCTTATTGAGCAGTTGTGTATTCTTTTTGTTTTAAACGGTTTCAAAAACCGTGATGAAAAATTTTTGTTAAAAAACTGGGACAGAATACGCCCAATAGTATTTGATGGAAAACCATTTCACATTTTAAGTATTATCACTGCAAGTAAAAATTTGATTCTTGAAGAGTTTACAACGCGGTTGAAAGAGTTTGAAATTTACAAAATCGCGGATAAAAAAACCATTTATGATTATTTAGCAGGCGATATGAGGCTTCAAATATCTCTTCAAAAGAATGATATAGCTTTTTTGAAAAATGTAAAAGAAAATCCCCTGGCTTCTTATTCTGAATGGGGCAGAGAATTTAACATAAGCCGACAAGCTGCACGTAAAAGGTGGGGACATCTTGGAGAACGTTTTCATCCACAAATTTTTGCTTGTATTAATTATAAGAAAATAAAACTCCGATTACTATTTGGTTATGTTAATGTGGGGAAGAAGCTTTTTCTTCTGAATAATCTTTCTAAAGGCATTTTAAATTCGGTTTTTGGGCGTTCTGTTGGAAAGTTTAGATCCAGCTTGAGTGAAATATATTTTACTTTTCAAGTTCCAGAAGACCATCGATGTCAAGCCTTTCTTGAAAAGTCTTTTAAGAAGATGGCCGATAGCAATCTCATCGAATCTTATAAATTAATAGAATTTATTTCTGCATCTTATGGTATAAATTTTGACCTATATAATGTTAAAAAAAATAGTTGGATTTTTAATCCTGAACTTTGGCTAAAGTATTTAAAATACTATTTACCTGAATATGATTCCTTTGAAGAATCGCCTACAGAAACACCTTTCGAAATGTATTCTTCAAAGTTTGATAGGATCGATTTAGGGATCATGGATGCTTTAGCAGTTGATGGTCGCATAACTGATAGTTTTTTGACCAACCAGCTCGACTATACTCGTGGAGCTATTCGTAAAAAGCGTGAAAGACTTATTAAGGAAAATTTTGTCAATATTTATCTTGTTTTACGAAATGTTGGTTTGGACGGTTTCTTTATGTTGCTGATGGAGGGTGATGGATTAGCAAGAATTAGGTTTAAAAAAGCTTGTTTAAAGTTCCCCCAATGGCAGTTTTATGATTATATTGGCAAGAGTTCTGTTAAAGGTTCTATTTTTGCTTTCGAGATACCTAACACTCAAATGTGGAAGTTGTATTGTTATTTAGATGGTTTAACCCCCGATTATGGTATTAAAAAACTTTGGTATAATTTTTTCCCAGTAGGAAGCCTTCCCCTATCAAATTTAATCGAGAGGTGGGATGAGAGAAGACAAAGATGGAGATGGAATCAATCTGATTTCGACTTGATCGCCCTATCAAAAATAGAAAGATATCTATAAAAATAATTACTTTTAAAAAACTTTCTTAGTTTTTGCAAACGAAAAGGAATAACTAGTCCAAAACGACCCTCTCTCGGCATAACTATCAAGACTCCAAACAACTCTCTCCCGGACATATTCGTTTTTATCATGTCGGAGTTTAACAAGTTTTAGCAAAGCAGATTTATCCGTAATACCTTTTTTAGCATATATACCAAAGGCTCAAGCAACATTTCCCGTAACATAATAGTTTTCATCTTCAAGTAATTCTATTAATTTATTATCTTTGACAAAGGTTTTAAGAAAATTCCAAACATAAAAACGATCTAATTCCATTAAACCTATTGCAAAAACTTTTTTGATTTTTTTTAAACTTTTAAAAAACTCGGTAGCAGATCTGATTCTGAAAGGACTTGCTAAGTATTTCTTTCGGTGTTCTTCTTCATCTTGTAATGCCTGATTGAGGGGTTCTACTGTTTGTGTTTCTATCCTGCTAAACAAACAGGTTTTCCAATAGTTTTACCATAACGCATCTACAGCAGCAGTTCCAAAAGGATTTTCATACTCTCTAAGTT
>JAEOSI010000223.1 GCA_016840425.1 Candidatus Wukongarchaeum yapensis | reverse complement strand
CCAGCTATCCTCATACACGGAGAAGACCGAGAATACAACGTCAGATATTTTGGATTACCCGGAGGTTATGAGTTCGGCGCTTTAGTAGAAGACATAGTTGACACTTCAACAGGCGATTTAGGATTGACTACAGACACTATAAAGAAGCTTGAAGAAATTGAAAAGCCAGTTCACATACAAGTCTTCACATTAACCACATGCCCGTTTTGCCCTAAAGCGGTTCGTACGGCGCATAAGTTTGCTATGGTGAACGAAAACATAACGGCTGATATGATCAAGGCAAGAGAGTTTATGGATCTTGCTATAAAGTATCAAGTGACAGGTGTTCCTAGAACGATTATAAATGAAAAAGTCGATCTTGTAGGAGCAGCACCTGAAGAGGTATTTCTTGCTAAAGTCTTAGAAGCTGTAGAATAATGGAGGAAGCAGTAGGGAAAGGGAGCAGAGATCCTTGGTAAAAATTGTTCTAGGACCTTTCTTCTTAGTGGGCGAGCCCGGATTCGAACCGGGGACCTTCACTGCGTGAGAGTGACGTCATAGCCAGCTAGACCACTCGCCCTCTTATAAATTTTTAAAATTAGAAGCGGATTTTAACTTCTTTTTGTCTTTTTCATTCGTAAGCGATGACTTCTGCATCTTCTGCATCTTGTGGCAGTAACGGGGTTTCTTGCGTAACATTTTCTACAAATTTTTACGTGTATTAGGACTTTTCTAGCGATTTCACGTTTTTCTGGGTCTACGACTGGCACATTGATCCTCCTCTTTTTTTATCTCTATATTTTTTAATTTATTTTTTGTTCTATTCTTTCCTCCTTATTTATCTTTAAATTAAAAAATGTTTGTATTTTTTTTATTCTTCTCCGCTTTTTGACCCCCATTTATCGATTCTGTTGAGTATGACGTGCGCGCTTGTTTCGAGCACTCCTTCTATTTCTGAAATACTCCTTAAAAATTCTTCCAAATTTGCCCTGTTTACATGAGCTATTAAATCTATATCCCCTGTCACTCGGTAGAGGTGAAGGGCGTCTAGTTTTTGTATTCTGTCATAAGCTGTTTTTCTGTTTGGAGGGTTAATTTTTATGAATATAAAGGCTTCCGCTCCAGTATGTCCTAATGCTTTTAAAGCTTGTTCTGTTAAGTCCAAAAATCCTCGCCCAGTTCTCAGGTATCCCGCCTCTTTTAAGGCTCGCAGGTGTACGCTTAAGGCTTGTCTGCTTATGTTAAGTTCCCTGGCCAATTGATCTTGTGTTTTTGATACCGTACAGACGCGGATGATTTTTCCATTGTCGAAGAGACCCTTTAAAATATGCAGTTGCCTCTCTGTTATGTTATACAAACTGTTTTTACCCCCAAAATTAATCCATCATTATTATGAGTCTGGGTCGTTTTTTTGTTATAATTTTTTGTAGTAAAAAACTTTACTGATGTCAAGTACTTTTTAACAAGTTGATTACTTTAATAAATGTATATTGCGGGTCAACTAACACTTTTATAAAAATATGGCAATAGGTCGCAGACATCTTCATGGGAAAATATTTAAGAATTATTCGGGTTTATCGTCTATTTAAACGGTAAAAAAAGAAGTTAGGAGGTCAAATAAATGTCTTTCGGCAAACGAGTAGAAGCGGATGTAGTATACGTTGGGGGAAAACCAACTATGAGTTATGTTCTTGCCTCTTTAACAGTATTCCACGGCGGATGCGATCAAGTGATTTTAAAGGCTAGAGGGCGCGCTATTTCAAAAGCAGTGGACACGGCGGAAATTATCCGAAATAGGTTTTTAAAAGATGTTGAAGTGAAAAGCATAAAAATAAGCACAGAAACTCTAAAAACCGCTGAAGGGAACGAGATTAACACAAGTGCTATTGAAATAGTGGTGGCGCGAAAGTCTTAAAGATTTAAAACCCCCTTTAAAACCCTAACTAATTTAACCTCAGTAATACAAAGATTCCTAAAAACAAGGGACGGCAATCTAACAAAATATTAATGTAACCACATAACTACTAGTCATATTCACAGTGAAAGCCCAAAAATCAAAAGGTTTCATTTTTTATCATTATTTACTTACTATTTACTTGCTATCTTAAACACTAGCAGCTCATCATTACTTGGACTTAATAGGATCAACTTTTTGGTAAAAACTAAATATTGTTACCTATATAACTGGGCGAAAATCTTTACGTTTAAAAGTAGTTAATGAGTAAGGTATTTTTATTGGAGTGATAAGGACTCATGAAGTTACCTATTTGCGTCTTTGATGCAAAAAGCGGATTGCTGTGTCAAGAATGTCAGGCAAAACTTGAAAGAGGGGAAATTACCCCCATAGAAGTAGAAATTTCAAAAGCAGTAGTTAAGTTAGAAGAACGATTTCCCACATTAAAAGACGTCACGATAGGCGGCGCTGTAGAGGTCGGCCCTTTCGTGGTTCTAAAAGTTGAAGAAAAGAATATTTTGAACATAATAGGTCCAAAAGGAAAGATTATCAGCAAAATAGAGAGCATGGTTAAAAAAAACATTAGGGTCGTTGAAGACACCAACGATGTGCAGAGAGTTATTGAAAGTTTACTTTCAGGCATAGAAATTATCGGAATAAACAAAATATTTGTCCCAGATGGTTCTGAAGAATTGAAAATAAGAATTCGTTCCGTAGATCGTAATAAACTACCTGCAAGCGGTAAAGAATTACGAGAAATAATCTACAAACTTACAGGAGAACTGACCCGTTTATCCTTCGAATAAAGCGATTGAGTAATAATATGCTGAAAGTTAAAATATGGGTGTTAATTTGGGGAGTTAGGGTTCTATGTCTTCCACAGTCCTAGGAAACATTACTGTTTCTCTAAGTTCTGGCGCGCCTGTTATAACCATAAGTAATCTTTCCAAGCCCAAACCCCACCCTGCGTGGGGAGGAATACCGTATCTAAACGCTTTAAGATAAAACTCGAAATTTTTAGGCTCCAAACCTTTGTCTTTCAAGTTTTCTATAAGTTTTTCAACTCTGTGTTCTCTTCTACCCCCACTTGTAAGCTCGATCTCATAAATAAAATCAAAACCATAACTACGCTTAGGATCATCTTCGTGTCTTGCTATATAGAAGGGTTTGATTGCCCAAGGATAGTCGGTTATGAAAAATGGTTCATTTATCATCTCTACAAGTTTTTTCTCTTGGGGTGTACTGAAATCTTCTCCCCACTCAACAATTTCTCCCTCTTTTTCAAGTATATTAACACATTCGTCATAAGTTAAACTTTTGAAAGGTCTTTTAGGTACTTCTATCTCCCTTTCTAATATCTCAAAATCCTTTTCACGCCTCTTCTTAACCTCTTTATAGACCTCCCAAATCAATTCTTCTAAAATATTCATAA
>JAEOSI010000044.1 GCA_016840425.1 Candidatus Wukongarchaeum yapensis | reverse complement strand
TGTTCTGCCACCATCAAACAAAGGATCAAGCGCTGAATTGAACTCGGAAGCAGAAATCGTAGTTCCTTCGATCTATATGCCCAACATCGAAGAAAAACTTAAACTAATCGAAGAGTTTGGCGGCAAGAAACTACAAGATAAGACACCCATTGGCAAAGATGCAAAATACGGATACTACACAATGTTTGAAGATCCACAAGGAAACAAAATGTGCCTTTATTCTGAGAAATGATCCAGCTACTTTTTCTTAGATAAATATAAAAGATTTCCAACTTCATTTGGTTATTATGGTAGATAAAAAGCTGCTTGAAAAGATCAGGAAACTTGCAAACGACGAGGACTGGAAAGTAAGAGAAGATGCTGCCAGTGAAATAAAAAAAATTAACGGTAAACATTTTGAAGAATATTATCCAGTTTGGAAAGAATGGGTGAGAGATCCAGAACCGAATATAAGAAGAGCTGTTGAAGTAGGATTGCTAAGAATAAACAAAAAATATGTAAAAGAAGTATTAGATCTCCTTGAACCTCTCTTATATGATAGTGATAATTATGTTCGAAAAAATTGTGGTCCTTTTGCTTTAAGTGCTGTTTGTAGTAAAGATCCTGATTTAACGTTTAAGCAACTAAAAAAATGGATGAAAATCGATGATGTTAATGTTCGATGGAACGTGGCTATGTGTTTGGGTGTTAGGTTTGGTTTATCTTTTCCCGAAGAATCTTTGAAATTGCTAAAAATTCTCGCTAAAGATAAAAAAAAGTTTGTTTGGAGAGCAGCAGCCTCCTCTTTAATTAAAATGTTAAGAAAACATCCTGAATATAAAAACGATGTTTATTCTTGGAAAAATATAGAGCAAGTTCTTGAAGTGGTTAAGAAATATGTTGAAAAATAGTGAGTTGGTTATCAAAGAGGAGACTGGGGATGAAATATCGAAAGCATAATGACTTTAATGTATCTGAAGTTGGTGTGGGTTGTTATGCTTTAAGTGGTGTATACGGGGGGAAGGATGTAAAAGAGTTTATGCGGATGCTTAACCGTGCTTATGAGTTGGGTGTTAACTTTTTTGATACTGCTGATGTTTACGGGGATGCTGAGCAGATTCTCGGTGAAGTTGTTAAGCCTTATCGTCATGATTTTTATATCGCTACAAAGATGGGAATGACAGGAGATGTTAAGCCTAATCTTTCAACCAAGTATGTAAAATCTGCATGTGAGAAAAGTCTTGAGAGGTTACAGACGGACTATATTGATCTGTATCAATTGCATTTTGATGATCCGAACACGCCTGTAGAAGAGACTATTGGTGCGCTTGAAGAGCTTGTGAGCGAAGGAAAGATACGGCGTTATGGGGCGGGACATCTTTCCAAGGAGAGAATAGAGATTTATTGTAAAATTGGTGATGTTTTTTCGGTTCTGATGGAACTTAGCGCGGTTGCTCGTAGCTCACGGGAAAAACTTCTGCCATCGTGTGAGAAATACGGTATGGCTTCAATAGGTTTTAGTGCTACGGGACGGGGATTACTTACAGGAAGGTTTCAGAAAGGAAAAAAGTTTGAACCTGGAGATATCCGAAATTTAGATCCCTTGTTTCAGCGCGAGAGTTTTCAGTCCAGCCTTAGGGTAGGGGAAAAGCTGGCAAAAGTGGGGAGAAGTTATGGAAAGACGCCGGTATAGACGGCTATTGCTTGGGTTTTATCCCAAGCAGAAATAATTTGCACGCTTACAGGACCATCAACCGTTGCCCATCTCGAAGAAAATGTTGGAGGAAGCGGATGGTTTATTTCTTCAGAAGATCTTGAAGAACTGGAAATATTCTTCAAACAGGAAGAGGAATGGTTAGAGAGAGAGCAGAAATCCTCCATAAGACGAATTTTATCAGAACCATTACCGCAAGAATCTTCCAAGGCTTTTGTGGATCTTGTTTATCTTATCGAAACGACCATATTGCTTGACTTAAACTCTGAAAAGGAAGTTATCCCAATTTTTCAGGAACTTTACGGGATACGAAAAAAACTAGGCGAAGAGGCGGACCCGAAGTTAGAAAGTATTCAGAACCAATTGCGTGATTTAACTTCTTCGGCGAGAAGTCCCCTTGCGAAACAGTCTACGCGCATGTTAGATGATTGCTTGATTAAATAGATCGCCTCTTTATGAAGTAAGTTTTTTCGAGGATTTCTCAGCGTGGTGGTTTGTCTTTGTGGTCTATTGTCCGTGTTAGCAAGCGGAGGAGGAGGGCTTGGTTCGTTTCTATTCTAATGAGGTTTCTGTGCTTGGCGTAGGCTTTTATGAGGAACGTCTCCACTCATTTCAATTTTTTCCAAAAACAACCGTCTAAAAAAATAAAAAAACAGTTAACACGCGGGTAGACCGGAAAGCTGGGGGATGAAAGCCGAACGATAATAATAAACTATTTATAGTCATAAGAATAACAATATAGAAGAGTAGGACAGGGACTGTCCGAATTTACGCCTGTGGAGATGGATGAATGATGATGAGCCTGTCGTTGAAACAGGAAGCTCCCTGCAAAAGCTGGGAGTAGTTCACTCCGTATGGACAATATCTTATAAACAGGAAACGTTAAACCAACAATAAATTGACAGAATCACATAAATGAATTTTTAAATATTTGTAAAGTATATTATAATTTGTATGATGGGAGTTCAACTATATAAGGTAAAGAAAGACGAAACATTCGTATGCTTCACTACGAAGGTAACGTCTTCAAGGATAATAGAGCAGAAATTCCTAGTGGTTTTTACTGCAGAGAAATCTATTTTGGATAATTTTATAGATCGACCGTTCTCTTTGAGGACGAAGACAAAAACCTTTTGGTGTGTCCATGAGGGGGAAGTTGATGAAAATATTTTGGATGAAACCACTATAGGATTGCCTTTTCGCGTGATGCACGAAAACAAAATAAGGGAAGGATCTATTGGGATTATTGAACGGATAGGGTTAAAATTAAATCGGGCAGACGCTTTTTACATGGGAATGGGAGGGCCATCGCTAAATCTGTTTCGAAACTAAATTAAGCTATTTTTTGATGATTTAAGCTCAGAGTTTGGGCTTTTGATTATTCCAAAGAGTAAGATTAAAATAAGCACATGTGTTTTATCTCTTGCATCTTTTAAATCGTTATTAGCGCAAAAAATATTTCATTTTTGTTTAATATGCTTTTTTTAGTGGTTTTTTGTGGTTTAAGAGTGGTGTTTCTTGATGGCAGGAAAAACTATGGCTGAGAAGATTCTGTCTCATGTAGCGAAAAAGGATGTTGAAGCTGGGGATATCATTATTGTAGATGTGGAAACGGTTTTTGCCCATGATGGCACGGCTCCTTTGGCATTCGAAGAGATGAAAAAGATGGGAGTAGACACCTTCTTTGATCCGAATAAAGTGGTTATTGTAACAGATCATACTACTCCAAGTCCCAGCGAGAAGATTAGTAACATACACGCTTTTCTTAGAAATTACTGCAGGGAAAATGGGTGTAATTTTCGAGGAGTAGGTAGGGGGATAGGTCATCAGTTGCTCATTGAAGAGTTTGTAAAGCCTTGGACTGTTGTTTTAGGAGCGGACAGTCACACTTGTACTCATGGGGCTTTAGGTGCTTTTGCTACCGGTATGGGCTCCACAGATATTGCTGGCGCTATGGCCTTTGGAAAAACATGGTTGAAAGTTCCAGAATCCTTTAAAATTTTGGTGGAAGGAGAACTGAAATCTCCTGTTTCTGCAAAAGACGTTATACTTAAAATTATTGGGGTTATAGGGGCGGATGGAGCTACTTATATGGCTATGGAATTCTTCGGCGAGACTGTTAATAGTATGGGGATAAGTGAAAGGTTGACACTTTCAAACATGGCAGTTGAAGCTGGGGGGAAAACTGGTTTATGCCCTGTAGACGGAAAAACTATTAAATTTTTGGCAGAACACAGAAGAAAAGGATTCTTTAAAAATTTAAAACCCGATCAAGATGCTTATTTCTCCAAAGAAATAGCGATAAACGCGGCAGAATTGGAGCCGATGATCGCGTTACCGCATACAGTAGATAACGTTAAAGCGGTAAGCGAAGTTGGGGAACTCGATGTAGACCAAGTTTTTATTGGAACCTGTACTAATGGAAGATTTGAAGATTTTGAGATAGTAGCAAAGATACTTAAAGGTAAAAAAGTGGCAAACGATACAAGGCTACTTGTACAGCCGGCATCATGGCGTGTTTACCTAAAAATTATAGAGCGGGGAATCGCTGCAACCCTTATCGAGGCAGGAGCGAGCATAAATCCCCCTGGGTGTGGTCCTTGCATCGGACGGCATTTGGGCATTCTTGGAGACGGCGAGGTTTGTCTTTCGACGCAAAACAGGAACTTTAAGGGGAGGATGGGCAATGAAAAAGCTTACATATACCTCTCGTCGCCAGCTACTGCAGCTGCATCGGCTATAACTGGGAGAATAACTGATCCTCGAGATTTCTATCATTGAAGGGGTGTTAGTGTTTGTTGAAAACGGTTTTTAAAGGTAAGGTTTGGAAGTTTGGTAGGGATATAAACACGGATATAATAATTGCTGGAAAGCGGAAATATGACACTTTAGACATAAAAGAGATTGCAAAATATGCTTTTGAAGCCATAAACCATGATTTCTCAAAAAAGGTTAAAGACGGCGATGTTATAGTAGCCGGTGCCAATTTCGGGTGCGGCTCAAGTAGGGAACACGCACCACTAGTGATCAAAGCGTTAGGTATAAGCGCGATAATAGCTGAAAGTTTTGCCAGGATATTCTACAGAAACGCGATAAACATAGGACTATCAATAGTCGAATGTAAAGAAGCTTCTGAAAAAATCGAGGAGGGCGATGAGGTCGAGATAAACCTAGAAAAAGGAACAATAAAAAATTTGACAAAAAATGAAGAGTACCACTTTAAACCACTCCCACTAATGATGACTCAAATATTAAACGCAGGCGGACTAGTCCCCTTTTTAAGTGAAAATAACGGATACCAAATAAAACAATAATCCAAAAATAAAAAAAAGACGTGACGAGATAGAGTGTTCATAAACCGTCAAGACTGGACACGAAGGGATTTTTTAAGATTTTTAAACGTTTTCTAGTGCTTCTACAAGCATTTCTAAAGCGGTTCTAGATCTGGCTTTATAGTTGCATCCTCTAAATATATCAAAAGTTTTGTTGTTGATTTTAAACACGCAATTTTCAGAATCAGAATAATATTCTGAATTAGTGTTTCTTAGATAATTTCTCTCAAATGACGCTGATCTTTCGCCTCTGGGTACTGGTTTTAAAAACTTTACACAGGCTAAGCAAAGCAATGGATAATTTAACAAAAAGTTCATGGTTGGCTGAAGACCTTTCGTGAGGCGCCCACAGCACTTTGGAAGGTCAGTGCATAGACTCTTTTTTCCTAAATAGGCGCTATTTGCCTGGAAAAGACGTTTGATAAAAGATCTTACTCCTCTTTGCTCTTTTAAAAGGTTTTTCAAAAGATAATCGGAATCCTCCAAATCCTTATCTTTATTAGCTTTTAAACGCTGGTAAACTCTAACAATCCGCCAAAGCCGACAACGTATAATTTCCTCATAATCAAAAGATTTAACACCACACTCTACCCCTTCAGGCTTGCATATATAGATACTTTTCTTTTTTACACCCTTGGAACTTTTTCGAATGCTTTTCTTTAAAGCATAGTTACAAGCATGCCCCCTCAAAAACCCTCACACCACCTTTATCGATAAAACCGTTACTTAAGAAAGATTTGACACAAAGGTAGAGTAAAACTTTCAAGATTTAAAACAATTGTTAATACGCCATTTTGCTATTTTAAAAGCTTTTTAAAAAATAACACATTTAAAAAATAAAAACATAAAACATAAATAATAAAACGAGAAAAAATAAAAACCGTTTAGATAATTACTTTATCTCATTTTAATAAACAGAAAAAGAAGGATGGTCTGGAATGAGGGATTTACAAATTCATCGGTGAAGATGTGATCTCAGTCTATTTCATGGAAATGGCAGACCGTCCCCCTTAAGGAGGCTTTTGCAGTGACTGTTTTTGAAGAAGTTATCCTTAATGTAAAGTTTCCTGAATTAGAAGAAAACGTCTTAAAGTTCTGGGAAAAAGAAAAGGTTTTCGAAAGGGTTCAAGACTTGAGAAAAAACTCAGTGCATAATTTCGTGTTTTTAGAAGGACCTCCTACAGCTAACGGTTTACCTCACCCAGGTCATATCCTCACAAGAGTAACCAAAGACTTGGTACTACGTTTTAAAACAATGCAAGGCTACTATGTACCACGAAAAGGGGGCTGGGACTGTCATGGATTGCCCGTTGAGCTTGAGGTAGAAAAGGAGCTCAATCTAAAAACTAAGAAGGATATAGAAGCGTACGGGATCGAGAAATTTAATGAGAAATGTAGGGAAAGCGTTCTTCGTTATGAGAGTGAATGGAAAAAGACCACGGAAAGAGTTGGTTTTTGGCTTGATATGGAGAGGGATGATAGCGGCTATCATGGTGGTCCGTATATAACGATGGATGATGATTATATAGAAAGTGTTTGGTGGAGCTTGAAACAGTCATGGAATAAGGGATTGCTTGTAAAGAGTCACTATGTGGTGCCTTGGTGTACCCGATGTGGAACCTCTCTGAGTAGTCATGAGGTTGCTTTGGGTAGTGCTGAAACTGAGGATCCAAGCATCTTTATAAAGTTCAAAGTCGAGGGAGAAGAAAATACTTATTTTTTGGCGTGGACAACGACGCCTTGGACTCTTATAAGTAACGTCGCTTTAGCAGTACATCCTGATTTCTTATATGCCGTTGTTGAAACAAATGGAGAGCGATACATACTTGCTGGCGCTTTAGTAGACCGAGTAATAGAAGGGGAACACAAAGTTGTTCAGAGACTTTATGGTGCAGATTTAGAAGGAAAGAGTTATGAGCCCCTCTTCACCTTTAAAAAGCTAGAAAAACGTGCCCACTACGTATGCCTTGCCGATTTTGTCGACTTAGAAGAGGGTACAGGGATAGTGCATACGGCCCCAGCTTTCGGTCCTGAAGATTATGAACTAGCTCAAGAGTACGACCTGCCTTTACTTCAGCTTGTGGATGAAAAAGGCAACTTTGTGGGAGAAGTAGAACCTTTTGCGGACATGTACGTAAAAGATGCGGACAAGAAAATAATAGAGATGCTTGAAGAAAGAAACCTCCTCTACAAAAGCGGGACTTATAAACACGATTATCCTTTTTGTTGGAGGTGTGACACTCCCCTGCTTTACATCGCGAGGGAGACATGGTTTTTGAAAATGAGTAAAATAAAAGAAGAATTAACCGACAACAATGGGCAGGTAGAATGGTTTCCAGAATATTACAAGCATGGGAGGTTTGGTAACTTCTTAGAAAATTTAAGGGATTGGGCCCTTTCAAGGGAGAGGTATTGGGGGACACCTTTGCCTATATGGACGTGTGAAAAATGCGGTGAAAGAACTTGTTTGGGAAGTGTATCAGAGCTTAAAAGTTTAGCGAAAAAGCTTCCAGGCCATCTTGAGCTTCACAAACCGTGGATAGATGAGGTAATTCTTGATTGTAAAAAATGCGGAGGAGATATGATAAGAGAGAATTATCTCGTTGATTGTTGGTATGATAGTGGTTCTGCTCCTTTTGCTCAACACCATTATCCCTTTGAGAACAAGGAGCTTTTTGAAAGCCAGTTTCCTGCAAGTTTTATAACGGAGGCAGTGGATCAAACTAGGGGATGGTTCTACACACTATTAGCGATAGGTACTTTAGTTTTTAACAAGCCTGCTTATACATCCGTTTTAACCCTCGGCCTCGTAACTGATGAAAAAGGGGTTAAGATGAGCAAAAGCAAGGGCAATATCGTTGATCCTTGGATTATTTTAAACAACACAGGAGCGGACGCTATGCGGTGGTATCTTTTCGCTTCCAACGCGCCTTGGCTGGATAAGCGTTTCTATTTAAAAGCTTCAGAAGACGCCTTAAAACGGTTCCTTTTAACGTTGTGGAACGTGTATCATTTCTTCGTCTTAAACGCTAATGTAGACAACTTTAACCCTGTAAAAGCAAGGGAAAATCAATACTTACCTGTAGAGAAAAGGGACGTTCTTGACCGCTGGATCATCTCAAGTGCAAACACTCTTATAAAAGATGTTACAAGCGGTCTTAATGCCTACGATGTTCACAAAGCTGCAAGATATCTTGATGAATTTGTTGTGGATGAACTGAGTAATTGGTATGTTCGGAGATCTAGGCGAAGATTTTGGAAGTCAGAGGTTACTGAGGATAAACTTTCAGCTTTCTGGACTCTTTATGAAGTTTTAGTTACTTTAATAAAGCTTCTTGCACCTTTCGCCTCCTTTATCACTGAAGACATGTATCAAAACCTTGTTAGGCATATTGAAGAGACAGCTCCTTTGAGCGTACATATGACAGATTATCCGACTTCTGTTGAAGAGTATATCGATAAAGATCTTGAGGAAAGTATGAAGTTGGTGATCGGTGTAAATAGCTCGGGAAGATCTCTGCGTGCCAGTAAAAAAATAAAGACACGACAACCGTTAAAAGAGCTTATAATAGGGTGTACAGAGAAACAAGCTTCGAGAATAAAACCTTTTGAATTGCTATTACTTGAAGAAATAAACGTAAAAAAGGTCAAATATATCGATCCTAAAGAACATAAAAACTATTGTCAAATAATCTTAAAACCAAATTATGAACGCTTAGGACCAAAATATAAAGAAAAAATACCTAAAATAAGTAAGACTTTACAGCAGCAAGACTCTCTAGAGCTACTAAGAAGAATAGAGGAAAAAGGAAGCGCTAAACTGAAAATAGACGGGGAAGAAGTAGAACTTACACGAGGAGACTTGAATACAGAAAAGAAAGAAAAACCACCATATGTCGCCTCTTTAATAGGAAGTCTGCTAATGATTCTTAACACAGAAATGACCCCAGAACTCAGAGAAGAAGGATTAATGCTAGAATTTATAAGAAGGGTACAAGTAATGCGGAAAGAATTAGACCTAGAATACACCCAAACCATAAGCCTCTTCTATGAAACAGAAGACCAAGAACTCCTAAACTCCATGAAAAAACATGAAAAATATGTCGCCAACGAAACCCTCTCAACCAGTGTACAAGTAGGGATACCAGCTGAAACAACATACACAAAAAACTGGAAAATCGAAGATAAAACCATTAAAATAGCGATAAAAACTTAAAAAACCCCTCTTTTAACTTTTTATTTTTAAGATGAAAGGAGTTTTATTTAAGAAAAATTCTTACGAAACTTCCGTTAAAATTAATAATAATCGTGATAACTTTATAATAGTCATGTCCTTTTTTCTTATCAAGTGATGAAAAGAAAAGGAGAAAGATGGATTGAAGATCTTGGTAATGGGGCCCTTCAACTCAGGAAAATCAACCTTTGTAAGTAAAGTAAGTGAAGGATCAAGTATATCAATAGACCGTGCAGGAACCACAGTCGCTTTAGATTATGCAGTCGCAGAAGTTTTTAGCATGAGTGTTTTCCTTTTCGGGACCCCTGGCTTAAAACGGTTCGATATGGTGAGGAGGGTTTTATCAACAGGAGCAGACGGCGTTTTATTCCTAATAGACTCTACAAAACCCTATGCAAATGAATCCCAAGCCTTGTTTGCAGAGATAAAAAACACACTACCTAACGTGCCGATAATAATCGCGGCAAACAAACAAGATATCCCTTCAGCTCTACCGCCAGAGGAAGCAGCTCGCCTCGCAGGTTTCTCCAAAGAAGATTACTTCATTATAGGTACAAGCGCAACCACAGGTAAAGGTATAGAACGCGCGCTCAAAGTGTTAACTCTTGCCATTTTGAGAAGAATGCTTCCTGTCTTACGCGTAATTTTAGAGGAAGGGGGTAATCCAAACTCTCTTGAAAAGATATCTCAAAAGTTAAACGTTCCCCTTCAAAAAGCAAGGTTGATGCTTAGATGGTTAGAGTGGAGGAGAGTTTTATCTGCAGACTGGTATGCACAAACTTTTGAACTAAAACCTTTTGCAAAGCAAGCAACAGAAATCCTTCTCGAAATAGAACGTTTAAGAGAGGAAAGAACTCCCCCCGCTGTAACATTTTAAAACTAGACTTCAAACAAACCTAAAACGAAATGATTATATTCTTGTATTTACATTATTAGTCGGGGGATATGATTTTGCCGCTCCAGATGAAGCCCTTCCTGGAGGGCGATGCCATGATCGCGACAAAATGATCCTCCCATTTAAAAACTCTACTCCCTTGTTTAAAAGAGGGAAAAGGATTTTTTATGAAACTTTTAAGCTTCTTTCTTTCTGTTGTTGTCTTCTCTTGCTTCTTTCTCTGTGAACTTTTTTCTTGCACGTTTTAATGTTCCTGAAACGCCTTTTACATAGAGACTTACTGGTTCTTTTTTAAGGGAAGTTATTGTGGCGATTATTGCCCTGGTCTCCGTCACTGTTTTGTGCCCGCATTTAAGAATGCCTTCAAGGGTAGAGGGATTAAAATTTATTAGTTGAAGGTCAAGTTTTGCCATCCATGCCTCCCCAAAAAGTGTTCTTGCTGTGTTGAAAAGCGTTTGTTTGATATCTTCTTCATCCAATGCCGGCTCTTTTTCCGTGTAAACCTTGAAAACCAAGTAACGGTTCCTAAAAACCTTAACCATTTCTATCTCAAACCCTTTTATACTCTAAACATCCTCTTTTTGAACAATTTTTACGCCTTCAGGAATACCAGCTAACATTTTTCTTTGAAAGACTTTTAAAACTATGTTCTCAGGGGTAATAGACACGCCTTTCAAGCCCTCTTCTAAAGGTAACCCTACCAACGTTGCTAGTGCCACCGTATCCTGTGGTGTTCGCATCTCAAAAACGCTATTTGCACCACTACTAACTACTACAGGAGTTTTCGCTCTTAATAGGCGTCTAACCATAACATAAAAACTTTTCAACAATTTAGACCTGACCACCCCCCTAACCCTCAGCATAGGGGCTGTTTGAAGTTCAAAAGCCTTATTATTACTCGTCAACAATCTCGCCACAGACCAATCAATAACCTTGTTAAAAGAATATTCAGGCACACGAATAATATCAATCCACCGATTACGAGCAGCCCACATAGCCACCCTTTTACTCTCCGCGAAAACAGAAAACACAGCCGAACGCCATAAATTACCACGCTTAAGCACTTGTTTTTTTACCACGTTAACAGTACTACCACCCACCTCCAATCGCGGTATTACCTCAATCCCTAACCCCTCAAACACTCTAAAATTAAAACCTTTAAAACTCTTTAAAACCAAACAAACCTTCCTATAGCCCAACTTACGAGCATGCATAACAACTTTTTCAACTTCTGGCTTTTCCATCCCGCCAGGATAAATCCCAAGATCGATAAAAGTCTTCCCCATAAAACAAGACCGCCCCATGAACTACTTGCACAAAAACTTAACCAAACCTTATTTTATAACATTTCATTCTCAATGGTTGAAATCATTTCTTTTAAATACCTTATAGCTTCTGACTTTTTCTCACCTACACCGGTTTTAAATTTAAAAATACACCGGATAATTCCTCCCTCCTGATCTAGGGAAACTCTTTGCAAACAAGCATTTTGCTTACTTATACGTAAATAAAAACAACCTTTTTCGTCCACTTGTTTAAAAAGACTTGATAGAATATCCTTCCTTTCTACCGCGCTTAAACTGGAAAAAATGCGAGAAAGTGTCTCTTTTACAAGGTCTTCGCCTTTAACTTTCAATTTCAGAACAATGATCTGGTTACCCCAACTTCCGACTAATATTTCATTTTTAATAGAAACTCTTTCCCTGTACTCCTCAGGCAAAATAAAGAGAAGAGCTTCTCTCACCTTCTCTAAATCTTCAGTAGCGTGGACAAAAACCTCGAAAAACAAACTATAATACTTTGGCTTTTCTTGCATTTTCTAAACGCTCGCTCAGACAAAAGATTTCAGGCACATTTAAAACTTTAATCAAAGCTTATAAAAAAGCCACTAAAAAACTATCTGATAAACTAAAACAAAAACCAATAACACAAAAAAAATCATATAATAATATAGAAAAATAAAAGAACTTAATAATCGAATTAAAACACACAAAGCTTTCTATGGCTATGCTGTTTTAGAGGGGAAAAAAGATGACCGCTGAGAAAAAAACGCTTAGAAAACACGGTGAGGCCTTATGGAACTTCCTAGGAAGAATAACGAACAGAATCCTCCGATTTCTAGGCCTAGAAGTAAAAGTTAAGCCACGATTTTTTCGAACTTTCGCCATGTTCATAATCCTTATAGCTTTTAGCACTATAAGTATTCACTTTGTCG